>JAGBYI010000101.1 GCA_017628845.1 Bacteroidaceae bacterium | reverse complement strand
TTCTGACGGTTAGAAATCCTGAGAAAATTTCATGCAAGTCAGGGACAAAGCAACGTGAATGTCCTTCGTGGGTATGTTATATACATGCCTCATTGTGCCGTACAGCCATTGGTGTATCCCTATGCCATTGGTCTTTGTTGGCATTGTGGTGGTATGATGAACATATCGGCGTGGGGCTTCGGCGTTGCTCGTTTCGACTTGCAAGGCCATTCTCAGGAGCCTCTAACCGTGAAGCGAGCGACAGTGCAGGGCTTCACGCTTTTTTTATGTCTTCAAGTTAACGTGAAGAACACACACACATAGTGGTCATTCGTAGCCCTTGACCCAGACATAAGGACAAAGGGGCTATGATCACCAAGTTTTTTAATAATGCTCCTGGCAATACGCTTTTTGATAAGTTGAAGGGTATTGCTTCGGATATGACAACATTTGACCGTTTCTTGGCCGTTGTTGGTTTCTTCCGTTCTTCTGGCTATTTCAAGTTGCGCAAGGAACTGGGGGATATCTCTGAAATCAAGATACTGGTTGGTATCAACATAGATGATATATTCCGCAAGCACAACAAGGCTTTGCTTATGCTTGCCGATGCCGAGAAGGCAAAGGAAGTTTATCAGGAAGGTTTCAAGGAAGATGTAATAAATGCCCAGTATTCTTCGGAGGTAGAACAGGGCATATTGCAGATGTGCGAAGACTTTGCTTCTGGCCGTCTGCAGATGCGTATTCATGCTACTAAAAATCTGCATGCCAAATTCTATCTCTGTCTGCCAGAGACCCATAGCGAACATAGCGATGGATGGGTTATAATGGGTTCATCAAATATATCAGATTCTGGCTTAGGTATAAAACAGCCTCCGCAGTATGAACTTAATGTGGCTATGAAGAACTATGATGAGGTGAAGTATTGCTCGGATGAGTTCTGGACCTTATGGAACGAGGCTGTTCCTCTCACGGCCGATGATATAGACAAATGCAGAAAGAATACGTATCTGGGTTATCAGCCTACTCCTTATGAACTTTACATAAAGGTATTGATTGATACCTTCGGGGAGCAGGTGGAGGACGACTTCTCTCTCCAGTTGCCCGCAGGTGTCAAGGAACTGAAGTACCAAAAGGATGCAGTCATTCAGGGCTATCAGATGCTGATGCAGCACAATGGCCTCTTCCTGGCCGATGTTGTGGGTTTGGGGAAGACTATGATTGCCACAATGATTGCCAAACGTTTTGTGGAGGCAAACGGTAAGAATACTAACATACTAGTTGTCTACCCTCCTGCACTTGAAGATAACTGGAAGAATACGTTTGCTCTATTCGAGATAGACAAGAAAGCTCAGTTTGTTACCAATGGCAGCCTTTCCAAAATTCTTGATGGCAAAGATAACTACAAGGAAAAAGAAGAGTTCGACTTGATAATCGTAGACGAGGCTCATGGCTTTCGTAGCGACAGTTCGGGCAAGTATGACGAACTGCAAAGGATATGCAAGTCGCCATGCTCCAATATTGGCTGGCTCAGGAGTACGCAGAAGAAGGTCATGCTTCTTTCTGCTACACCGTTAAACAACCGTCCGGATGATTTGCAGAACCAATTGTTGCTCTTCCAGAATAGCCAAAGCTGTACTATAGACGGCGTTCCCAACCTCAAGGCATTCTTCTCCGAGCACATTTTGGAGTATAAGCGGTTGATGCGCGAGCGTGACCAGCGTGATGTTACCTCCGAAGTGGACAGAATATATGAGCAGATACGCAATAAGGTCATAGACAAGGTTACTGTCCGTCGTACACGCAACAATATCCTAAACGACCCTGACTATAGTGCAGAC
>JAGBYI010000100.1 GCA_017628845.1 Bacteroidaceae bacterium | reverse complement strand
CTGGTGGACGGCAAGCCTTTCTTTGGCGATGTGAACACCGCCCTGGCCAATATGCCCACCGATGCCGTGCAGAACGTGAAGATATACGATAAGACGGACGAGGAAAAGGAATACCGCGGGGAACTGGATACGGACAAGGCCACGGTGGTGGACCTGACCATCAAGAAGGAGTACAAGTCGAAGTGGATGGCAAATGTGGACCTTGGCGGTGGCACGGACAAGCGATATGTGGGCAAGATATTCGCCACGAACTTCACCGACCGTCGCCGCACCGCCGTGTATGCACAGATGAACAACATCTGCCAGAACCAGCAGGTGGATGCCAACGGCAACTGGTCTTATTGGAGCGATGGCAGATTTGGCTTGTTCGACTATCGCAAGGCAGGCATGATAATGCAATGGGACAATGGCAAGGCCAACAAGGAGGCTGGCAACTTGCGAGGCAATGCCAACATAGATGTGTATCACAACAACATGTTCTACAACACGCTGAACAATAGCGAGAACTTCCTGGGCGCTGGCAACACGCAATACACCTATGCCAAGAACATTACCAACGATCGTGAGGCGGGTGTGAATGCCAGGGCAAACATTACCTATAATATAGATAGCATCAACCGTCTGTATTTCTATGCACAATATGCCTATAAGAACAGCAGGAGCGACAAGGAGGGCACTTCATCCACCTTCCACACCAAGCCCGAGGAGATGGAGGACATGGCAGGGAGCCTTGTGGGCGATGACGTGTCGCTTGCTCTCATGGGGCAGGGCATAAATTCGCTGGACGCCAACGGCAATTCCAAGAGCAATGGGCATAATGCCAACTTTTACGCCGAATACACCCACCTGTTCAAGAAAGAGGGCAGAACGCTGGGCGTGGATGCCAGGGGGAGTATCAATGACCTTCAGGGCAGTGGCAACTCAAGGCAGTTTTACCGCTATTTCTCGCCTAATGCCCCGGCTCCTAATCTGGACAAGCGCCAGGCTAATGAGGCAAGCACGACGACCTACAGCCTCTCTGCCAGCATGTCGTATGCCGAACCAATCAACAAGCATCTTCGTTTCAGTGCCAATTATGGATTCTCGCATAGCAAGGCCAACGAGGACCATGGCCTTTACGATGTCTACACCATCCCCGAGAACCTGCGACCCACTCCTGGCGACTCGCTCCAGTATGTAAGCGACTTGCAGAACTCATATTACTCGGACAGCTATACCAATAAGCACCGTTTGCTTGTATGCCTTCAAGGCACTTGGGACAAGGTGGAGAGTGCCATTTCTCCTTCGCTCAACCTCTTTACGGATTACCTCCGCTACGACCGCAATGGCGAGCACTACAACTCCTCCCGCACCCACTTTGGCTTGGGCATGTATGGTTTCGTGAAATATAAATTCACCCAGCAGAACTACATTCAGCTATATTACAATGGTAGTAGTGCACGTCCGTCTCTCTTGGACCTTCTGCCTATCAGGGATACAAGCAATCCCATGGCGGAAACGGTGAACAACCCTGACTTGAAGGCGGGTTGGAGCAACTCCGTATCCCTATACTCCCGCTTCTTCAAGCCCAAGCGTGGTGACAGTTATACCGTGAATGCTGGTTTCAGTAATCGAACCAACTCGGTGGTGACGACCCAGGAGACAGACCCCACAACTGGATACACCCGATATGGCAAGACCAATGTGAACGGCAACTACAACCTGTGGCTATCAGCCTATACCGACCAGCCTCTGGACACGGCACGCCATTGGAACCTGAATGCAAGGGTGTATGCAAACTATTCTCACAACATCGGCTACGTGGGTGCCATGGGCAATAGCCTTGGATTGTCCTCCGTTGATTCGTACGGAGCCAGTGCCAATATCGGGTTGAGATACAGAAAGGACATCTGGAGCGTGTCGCTCAGCGCGATGTATAATGGTGACTTCACCCGTTACGGTGAGACTCCGCAATACAATCAGAACGGACACACCTACGAGGTGAACCTCTCGCCACAGGTGGACCTACCCTTCGGCATGAAGATAAACACGCAGTTCATCTACTATGCTCGAAGCGGATATGCCGACCCTCTGATGAACCATCCACAATGGATACTGAACGCCTCCATCTCGCAATCCTTCCTCAAGAGCAAGGCACTGACCATCCAGTTAGAAGGCACCGACCTGCTGAAGTCGCGCACGGCAGAAAGGAGCATCCTTACTCCCACATCACGCACCTTCAGCCGCACGGACACCTTCCTCAGTTATGTGATGCTGCACGCAATATACAGGTTCAGCCTGTAGAGGAGACGTAGCAAAGGAAATCCCCCTCATCTGCCTTTCGGTCGGTGAGGGGGATTGTTCTATACTGTTGTAGTGATAAGGTACTTATTTGACAACAATCTTTTTGCCTTCGCTTATATATATGCCATTGTGAGCGGGAGAAACTACCTTAGTGCCGTCAAGCCTGTATACAGGGGCTTGTTCGGTAGGTGTGGCCTCTATGCTTTCAATGGGAGTCTCGCCACTCGTAAAACGATATGCATATCCTAATTGTTGGGGACTAGTATCGGTATGCTTGGCATAGTAGAAGATGGCAACAGCACATATTGTATTACTGGGCACATTCTCGAACTGTGCGGTATAGGTCTTTGTCTTTCCTGCTTCTATATTGCCTGGGAACACCTGCTGTTGTGTAATATAAAATCCATTCTGGATATAGTCATATTCGGCAATGGCAATTATGATATCTCTGTAATATCCTTCTGTACTATTGTTCTTGATGGGTATCGTGGCGCGCACCTTGTTCGGATCTATAGAACATCCCAGAACCTCAAGGTTTGAAGGTAACAGTGGGGCAGACTTGATGGTCACGGTGTTCTTGGCAATGTAACTGCTTCCGTCGCTTTTTTGTGAAATCCATACGTTCCATGTGCCTATAGACGTTGGTTTGAAGAACAGGTTCAGGTCAATGTTTTCGTTCTTCTTAAGCAGAACATTGGCATGGCTGTGTGCATTGCCCATTACTGAAGTCTTGCTGGCAAACATGTACAGCGTGGTGTTGAGTTCGTCTCCTTTATTGTTTACTGTCACAGTGAAATCCTGCTGTACCCCTACAATGCTGTTGCCTTTAAATTTCCATGTAATGGAGGCATCTATACTTGGATGCTGTACTATGTTGGTAACGGTGCCGGTAGGAGAAACCGTTACCTCGAAGAAATTCTGGTACCTGCCCACACGTTTCCAAGTACGGCTGCCCAAGGCACGGCATACTGTTGCTATGCGGTGTGTGCCTGGATTGATTTTAATATTGTCGTATGCAAAGTCCAGATGAACATATTCTGCCTGTTGCAGACCTCCTTTTAGAGTTAAGGGACCACAGTCTTTTACTACATTGATAATGTTGTTGTTCTCGTCTATGGTTGCAAAGCCTACGTTGGCAGTTACTTCTTCTGCATGGGTGTTGTAGAAGAAACTGTACATCGTTGTCTCGATGATTTGTTCATCGAGGGGTTCAAAGTATTTGAGACTTTCGGCCTCGCCTGTAGGAGGCTGTATGCCGATGATTATCTGCTGGCTGCCGCTGTATCCGTCGGAGGAACCGCTGCCTATGCCGCCGGTGCCGGGATTAAGAAGGGCCATTTTGTAGTAACCGTCGTAGGCACCACCCCAACCCCAGTTGAAATGGAACATGCCGTTGCCGTCGTAACCGTCGCAGACAAAGGCATGGCCTCCGCCCATAGAGTAACCTGCATGGAAGACGGGTCGGCTGGCTTTCAGTTCGTTGTATATTATTTCCTCCCATTCGCTTATGGTGTGGAAAAATAGATACTTCATTTCCAGATTGCGGTCGTAGTTGAAATATTTCTTGAGTGCTATTGCTGCATCTCCGGGGTATGCTCCAGTTTCTCCGTTGGAATAGTCGCTGAGGATGGATTGTCCGCAGTACAGCATCAGTTCAGCCACGGCATCGCCATCTTCTCCACTGTAATACACGTCCTTCATCTCGTCCCATCGGAATGTGGTGGATTTAAGGTCGGGTAAAGTAAGAGAATATGAACCAGTAGTGTAGCCGGGTACGGGTTGTGTCGCAGCTTTAGGCCATTCGTGGTATTTCATTACCTGTGCCATGGCAGTGGCAGTGCAGCCTGTGACACTTCTGTATTGGCCGTGGAGAGGGCACTTGTTGTTGTATGGTTCACCTTGGTTCCACTTTGTTGTGGTAAGTGGAGCGACTGCTTGCCAGGTAGCGCTGTTTGCTGTTGTTGCGTTTTGCTGTGGAGCATAGTTTGCCATCAGGGCAATCTGTTCGGTGTAGCCCTGCAACCATGCCTTGACGTTTTCTGGCATGCTTTCCAGATCAAAGGAACCGCTTGTGGCATAACCCAAAATGTCGTCTGTCTTGTCGTCGCCAGAAATAATTACGTAGCCGCACTCGTCCTCGGCATTGAAGACGTAATAGGCAGGAGTGCTTTCGTCGGTAGGTACACCTTTGATGGAGCGCGCAGGAGCATACTCTGGTTCGTCTGACAACAGGATGGCACCATTGTTGTGCTCCTTCATGAATTTTATTGCCTTTCCTCTTGCCCGTTCCAGATCTACAGGACCGGCAAATGCAATGGTGAATGACAACAACGTTAAAAGAAAAAGAGTAAATCGTTGTTTCATAATGTAAGTATGAATTGGTTAATGATATTGTTTTCTGCAGGTATGATGTTGCAAAGATAGAATATTATTTATATATATAATGTATATCGCTCGCTTTTTTGGACTTTTGTTCTGTATTTATGCCGTTTGTGTGTCTAAATGATACGGTTTGAGTGTCTACGAAGACAAAAAGTCTGGTTTTGCTTTGCATCCATAATCCACAAAGAGAATGCTTTATTAGACTGTTACGTGCTAATGAAGCCATCTTGATGTCATTTGTTTCTCGCTTCTCGGTTACAAAGTGCGCTCACTCCTACGTCGGTTGAATCCACTCCATTGCCTTAACTAAAAAGGTTCAAAAATAAAGGATATTATCATCATAACGCCATTTGCTGATTTGGGATTAATGAAAAGGAACAACGAATAACGCATTGTGATATTAAACTACGAATGAGGCTGCGTCCAACTATGACGCAGCCTCATTCGTATGTGATGGAGGAGTGCTCCTTCGTTTATGTCCTTAATAGAAGATATAACGTCTGTCCTCAACGTTGGCCTTGCGGTAAAGGTCGTTTTGGAAGCCGTTGATGTAGCGAAGATAGTTTTGGGTCAGCATGTCGCTTTCTGCTTTCTCGTCAAACTTGGTGTCCTGCTTGTCTGCGGCAAGAACCTCATAGGCATATACGGCGCCGTTACCACGTACGGCAGTCTTGAATGTGCCCTTTTCGTCTGCGCTTGAAATGCCACTGAGGACTGGCTCCATCTGACCGACCATTCTTACGAAGACGGGGTATGCGAAGGTTACGTTAGACAGAGTGTCGCTTACGGCACCTGACAGTTTTGCTGCCTCTGCCACGCTCTTTGCTGCGGCAAGTTTATCCTGCAGAAGTTTGGCTTTCTTATCCTTGATGACTTCGTCGGTCAGGTATCTCTTGACATCTTCCTGCTTCCATGAGAGATAACCCTTGGGGGTAATGCCGGTAAGCACTACGCACATGAGGTGGTCGTTGTTGCCACACTCGTAGAGAGGGCTTACGTCTCCGACCTTAGTGTCCTCGTTGAATATCCAACGCAGTGCATCGCGAGTATTGCTTACACCACCAATGGTGTGTTCGGCACTGCTTAGATTGTCGCGCTCCAATATGCGGTAACCGGACTTGGCGGCGAGGGTGTCGATGGCTTCAGCATCCTTGCCTGCCAGGAATGATGAGAAGTTGGAGAATGCCTTGTCGTAGGTCTGCTTAGAGAACTCCACGGCGGTCTTTATTACGGCAACATCAAACTTCTTGATGGGGTTGCGTGTTTCAAGTACATTGAGTACGATGACGCTCTGTCCGTCAAGAACCACCTTCTGCAGACTGCCTGCGGTGGCGGTGCTGATGGCCTGGATGAACTTCTTGTTGGTGTCGTCGATGCTCATACCCTCGTATTGTGCGGATGTCATCCAAACTTTCTCACCACTTTGATTATACTTCTTGGCGATGGTGTCAAAGGGAGTACCTGCCTTTATAGCGTTCATGATGCTGTCTGCAGATTTCTCGGCAAGAGTCATGTCCATGCCGGGAATGCCGATGACGCGATACTGGACGCTGTCGGGCAAGGTCTGTGTAGAGATAAGGCGCACAATGTTCATTGTGTTGTCTGCACTATTGTAGTAGGGGCCTACCTGCTGGCCTACATTCATAGTGTCAACCTGATTGGCAATGTCTGTGGGAAGAGCATTCCTGCTGATGGGCAGGGTAGAGTAGTCGACGAGAGAGCGAGCCTCGCGGATTATCTTAGCGGGAGCAGCACCGTCTTTCAACTGTTGGGCATATTCGTTCATCTGCTCGTTCAGTTCAGCCTCGTCTTCCTTGCTGGCTTTTACGGCAATATCAATGTACTTGATGTCGCGTGTTTCTACGAGAACCTCAAACTGGTTCTTGTATTCATTGTACTTTGCTTTCAGGTCCTTGTCTGTTACCTCAATCTCGCTGTCCATGATGCTGCTGTAGGGCAGGGCTGCCATGAGCAGTGTTTTCTCGTTGGTACGTGCATCAAAGTTCTGCTGTGCAGCAACGGGGTTGCTGATGATACATGCTGCAAGCAGACTCTGGTACTTCTGTGCCAGAATGGTGTTGCGCAAGTTCTTTTCCATGAAAGACCACCATTGTATCAAACTCTGTGCTTGTTCAATCAGGTCGGCAGAGGATTCGGGGCTGTTCATTATTTCATTGCACTGGTCCATGGTCTGTTTGAGCATGGTATAGTCAAACTTGCCCTGCTGGTTGGTGAACATAGTCTGCTGTAGCATGGGGTGCTCGCCCTTGATAAGGATTTGCTGCAACTCTTTGTCGGTTACTGTCAGACCGAGTTCGTTAGCTTCGCTTGCAATCAGTTCGGTCTCAACAAGGTTCTGCCAAACCTGATCGCGGATGCTCTGCATCTGCTCGTCGCTGAGGTTGGTGAGTCCATTGCTGGCCTTGATTACGCTGGTGTACTCGTCTACCATGTTGTTGTAATCCTGAAGGTCAATGTCCTTGCCGTTGATGGTACTTACGGTGTTATGGCTGGACATGGAGAAGACCTCCACAACTCTTGTCCAGTCTGTGGCGATGAAGCCGACCAGACCGAGGAAGAGGGCGCCGACCACAAGTGGGCCTGCGTTTCTTACTTTTTGTAATGCTGCCATTTTTGTTTATTTATTGTTATTGTTTATTTGTCGTGTTGTTTTAACGCCAATGGGGCATGTCTTCTTTGCCGTAAGGCGCATTTAGGGCACAAAGTTAATGATTTTTCTTGGATATACCTTATTAAATAGGTATTTATTTGTACTTGTGATGAAATAATAATCGGAAAACATGGCCTTGTATGTCACTGTTGGGGTGGAGACTATGTTGCAGAAAGTATGACCTCTTCTATTTTGCTTGCGGTCTTCTTAGTTACCTTCACGTTCCAGTTGCCGCATTTGATGACTTCGTTGAGTTTAGGGAAGCTTTGGTATTCGTTCAGTATCCATCCTCCTACGGTCAGATAGTCGTCGCTTTCGGGCAAGTCCAGGTCCAGGAGGTCGTTTGCTTTTTCTATTTCCATGCGTGCGGAGAGATGGTATTCGCCCGACGGGAGCTGTTTGGCGATATAGCTGTTGCTGTCGTGCTCGTCCTCTATGTCACCGAAAATCTCTTCCACAAGGTCCTCCATGGTCACTATTCCTGAGGTCCCTCCGAACTCGTCCACAACCACTGCTATTGATTTCTTCTGTGTCATCAGTATGGAGAGGAGCTTTTGGGCCGACATGGTCTCGGGGACAAACAAAGTTTCACGGATGCAATGCGTCCAGTCGTCCTTGGGTGCCAGTCGGAACATTTCGCTGGAATGCAGGAATCCTGCTATGTCGTCCAGGTCTTCCCTGTAGATTATAAGTTTGGATATTCCGCTGTCTGTGAACATGCTACGTATTTCTGTCAGTGATGCATCCATGCTCACGGCTACTATTTCAGTTCGCGGGACGATGCAGTCCCTTACCTTCACGTTGCGGAAGTCAAGTGCGTTCTGGAAGATTTTCACTTCCTCCTCCAGCATGTCTTCGTTGTCGATGTTGTCGATGTTGCTTTGAATCAAGTGGTCGAGGTCTGCCTTTCGGAACCCCTCGTCTTTCTTTTCCTTGGGGATACGCATGCCAAGGAGGAACAGCAACATATGGGAGAGTCCGCTGGTAAATTTGCTAATGGGCCAAAGCAGGATGTAGAAAAGCATTGCAGGAATGGCACATATGCGAAGCATCCCATTGGGGTTGATGCGGAAGAGGGTCTTGGGCAGGAATTCTCCGGTAAACAGTACTATCAAGGTGCTGACTATGGTTTGAAGTGCCAATCCGTCAATCAGTTTAGCCATGAGGATACCATATATGACCAGTGCAATGTTGTTGCCTACCAATATGGTGGAGATGAAGTTGCTGGGGTGCTTGTAGAAGATGTCAATGATACGTGATGTTATTCCTCCGTTTTCTCGTTCCATTTCAAAGCGCATCTTGTTGCTGGACACAAAGGCAATTTCTGTGCCAGAGAAGAAAGCGGAGAACAACAATACAATGATTATTTCTATGAAAAGGGTGTTGGGGATGTCTGCTATATTCATTGCTTGATCTTGAGGTCTTTGATAGTCGGAGACGGGAACTTGGCTTTTTCCAGGTCAGTGCTGAGTGCCCGTTTCTTCTCTGGTGAAGGCATAGCTGTGGTTTCGACGGTGGTTTCTGCAATTTGAGTGGAATCTGTGGGGACGGGAGAAGTGTCTTCTGCATCTGACATGGGGAAGTCTCCTTTGGAATTGGCTACCGAGTAACGTGTCATCTGTTCGTTGCTTCGGAATTCAGTTCCCTCCAGAGTTCGTTCAGGTGTGATAATTGTCATGTAGGCGTGATTCCACATCTCGTGCTTGTTCAAGTCCCAGAAGAGCTCTTCTGTATTAAACTTTGTTCCCTGAACATTACGTATGCGCACTCTGCCACGCAATTCCCAGGTTGTCTGCTCGTGAAGGTAGGCCGTATCTGCCTGAACATAAAGGTCTACATTGAAACTTTCGTCCAGTCGGAGCATCAGCAGGCCTTTGATGAACTTCCATGTGGCGGCTTGGCTGGCAGGCGTATATATATCCCATTCCTCGGCTACCAGATGGTAACGTATTATGCCGGAGTCGGAAATAAGTGTGCTGACTCCAATGCTATGCATGAATGGCAAGGAATCGCCGGACTGTACTTTTTGGGTGGGTCTGGCTTCTCCGGATGAGCAAGCGATGGAACAAAGCAGTACAAACAAGCACCCCAACCCCAAGAGGGGAGGGATGCGCATTCGTCTGCTGCTGTTTCTTAAACTGTCCGTGTCCATGAACAGATTACTGAATCTTGAACTTCATGAACCAGCGCTCGTTGAAAGTAACGCCGAGATTCAGTACAAAATAGTTTTCCGTAACCAGATTTTGTGAACTTGGAGAACGGCGCAGCCATTGCAGGCCCACGTTTACCATGGAACGGTTGTTTATTCTGTTGGTGATGGGCAGACCGAAACCAAGGCTTACACCTAATTCGCTTGGTCCCTCGTGGGTGGTGGCCAATTTGCCCTCTCCCTGCTGGATGTTCATGAAAGGACTGCTGTACGACAGGCCCAGGCGGTACTTCATTCGTTTGTGGTATCCGCGTGTAGCCATGGGGTTGGGGGTGTATTCCAATCCTGCCTTTATCATGTACATGTCCTTATACATCTTGTCAGTGCTTGGATAAGTCACGTTGTCGCCATTTATTACCATGGCAGGAATACGGCATCCCTCCCATGTCTGAAAGTGGGCGTCAGCGGAAACGGTAAGGGTGTTCTTGTGGTGCCATGCTATACCTCCAGAGTAGGTCATGGGCAGGTCAAAACCGTTCTTTTCTCCATCCACCCTGAGAGTGTCTCCAGTGGTCATGAAACGATACAGGAAGGCCTCGCCGTCAAACTTATGCCCTAATCCCACGGTGGCACCTAAGGTAAGCCAGTCATTGGGGCTGACACGGAAGGCATACTGTGCTCCGAAGTCCAGTTTGTAGGTTACCACATCAGCGTGCTGTATGAAGTTGAATCCGTCAAAGTAAGAACTGCTGGAATTGTTTACAGTGAACTCCTGCATCATCAAATGGTCATACCCCCCCCACAAGATGCTCACGTTGGTGCCTATGGAGAAGTTGGAAAAAGGTTTCCATCCCAATCCGGCAAATATCTGGTTCAGTCCTCCTTTGCCTTGATAGTTGGTGGTGTTGCGTACCAGTTCGCCAGTTGTCTGATCGCGGTAAGCTTCGTTGTTTGTTGTTGTGTAGTTGTATCCTATGGTGCTGAATGGTTTGAACCCGAAGGAGATGCCAAGGTTCTTCCGCAAACGGAAACCTACCGCCAGATAGTCAAAGCTGGCATTGTTGGTGCTTATGCTGCTGCCAGCCATGGACATATAGCCGAAATTACCTGACATGCCTATGTCCATAATGAAACTCAGTGAGTCTATGTGGGCATACGAAGCCGGATTCATAGTGTTGAGCTTGTTTCCTGAAGGCAACGCTACTCCTACGCCTCCCATGGCGCGGTTCCAACCTTGGGACTGTTCGTTGAGCAGTCCCAGTCCGAAACGTGAATATGAGGACATGCTTCCTCCGTTCTGGGCATTTGCGGACATGCATCCCAATACTATGGTGATGGCTATTATGAAGCGGTGGATTCGGTTAAATCTAATGTAGTTCAAGGGTGTATAGTTTTTATGCGTGTGCAAAGGTAAGATAAAACTTTCAAACGACCAAGTCCGCCTTTTCTTATTTGTCTTCGTTATACCTATTTTATATATATTTTATCGTATGCGATATTAAATGCCGGTGTTTTTTATTAACTTTGCGCCCGAATGAAACGTATAGTGCTCCTTTTTGTGATGCTTTGTGCCGCATTTGTAGTGCGTGCACAGTCTGCAGGTCCGGAAATAGAGGTCAGCGTGCTGACATGCTCTCCGGGTCAGGAGGTGTATTCTCTTTACGGACATACTGCCATTCGTGTGACAGACAGGAGGGCAGGAACCGATCTTGTCTTTAATTACGGAGTGTTTGACTTTAACTCCGAATACTTCCTGTGGAGATTTGTGCTTGGTCAGACGGACTATATCTGTATGGCGGCACCATGGGATTATTTCGTAAGAGAATATGAGAATCGTGGAAGCAGTGTTGTCTCACAGGTTTTGAATCTGACTGAAGAAGAGGCTCTTAAGGTAAGGGACTATCTCTACAATAATATTCGCGAGGAAAACAGAATCTATCGCTATAACTTCCTGACAAATAACTGCACTACCCGTGTTATGGATTGTGTGGACTCTTGTGTAGAGGGACAGATTGTATATTCCTGGCAGGAGGAACACAAGACGTACAGAAGCATCCTGCACGAATATACGCAGAAGTTCCCGTGGGCACAGGAAGGAAATGATGTCCTGCTCGGAGCCAATGTAGACACTCTGCTTTGTTATAGGGCTACTTGTTTTATTCCTGAATATTATATGCATGCCCTGTCCAAGGCAGTTGTACGCAATGAATTCCAGGATACACGGCAGCTTGTGCGTGAAACGTTTACATTGGTGGAGGCAAGGCCGGCAGTAGTGAAGGAGATGCCGGGATTTCCCTTGACACCTTTCAAATCGGCATGGATATTGTTCGCCATAGCTCTTGTTATTATGATACTGGAGTTTTTGGCAAGGAAGATGTTCTGGATTTTGGATGTGCTCCTGTTGCTATTGCATGGATTGGCAGGATGTCTTATCCTGTTCATGTTCCTTTTTTCCGAACATCCTACTTTGGACAGTAACTGGCTCGTAGGAGTACTGAATCCTTTGCCCTTGATAGCCTTGCCTTTTGTTACCAAAGCCGCTTGGTACGACCGTAGGACACTATGGCATCACTTTATGGCAGTATGGTTGGCAACATTCATGTTGTTCATGCCATGGATGCCTCAGCACATGTGTGTTATGACAATACCGGTATTGGCTGTTCTGCTCAGTCGTCAGATATCCTATATACTGCATTACGGACGTGTACCCGAGGCACGTTCGGGTGGCAAACGCAAGAAAGCATCTAAAAAGAAGAAATGAAACCCATAACCACATACAACAGACTATTCAGCACCCTGGCAGTCCTCCTTTCCCTGTGTGGGGCTGAAGCCCAGACTGCACCGGCATTGCCACGCCTGGTTGTCAATGTAATGATAGACCAGTTGCGTTCGGACTATTTAGAGGCATTTGCTCCTCTATTCGGTGAACGTGGTTTCCGTCGCCTTATGCAAGAAGGGTACATGTATACCCATGCCGAGTATCCTTTTGCGCGTCCAGACCGTGCTAGCGCAACCGCTTGCCTGCACAGTGGCACGGTTCCTTACGATAATGGCATTCCTGCCGAGCGTTGGCTTGATAGGCAAAGCCTGCGCCCCATATATTGTGTGGACGACAAGAACTGTCCGGGGCATCTTACAGCAGAGAATTCCTCTCCTCTGTATCTGAGCGTTTCAACTATTGGCGATGAACTGAAGGTTGCTACAGAGGGCAAGGGCATAGTTATTAGCGTCTCTCCTTTCCGTGATGCGGCAATACTGTCTGCCGGGCATGCCGCCGATGCATGTTTCTGGCTCAACGATCTTACCGGCCAATGGTGCTCCACTTCATATTATGGTGAGTTCCCCTCCTGGGCATTGACCTATAGCAGGTACAATTCCCTGCAGAGTCGTATTGGTGACATCACATGGACACCGTCCAATGAAGTGGTAGGTAATTTCAGTTACTTTGTGTCCGGAGGCATGAAGAGTCCCTTCTCTCACAAATTCAAGGGACAACGGGCGTATCGCGAATTTAAGGCCAGTGGTATGGTCAATGAGGAGGTGAACCGCTTTGCTTCTCATTGCATAACGTCATCGGGTATGGGCCTGGATGCCGTAACGGATATGCTATCTGTTACTTATTATGCCGGAACCTATGACCATCGTTCTGTTTCGGAGTGCCCTATGGAACTTCAGGATACATATGTGCGTCTTGATCGTGCTCTTGGCCAACTCATGGACGATGTGGAGAATCGTGTTGGCAAGGGTAAGGCTCTTTTCGTAGTGACAGGAACCGGTTATTGTGAAGAACCCGTTTCTTCCAATCTTTCCAAATATCGTATACCATCGGGAACTTTTGACATGCATCGTGCAGAAATGCTTCTGAACATGTATCTCATTGCCGTTTACGGTCAGGGACAATGGGTGGAAAGCAGTCTTGGTAACGAGATATACCTAAATCGCAAACTCATAGAGCAGCGCAATGTGAATATGACGGAACTGCTGGATATGAGTTCTGCATTTATTATCCAGTTGGCTGGTGTCAAGGACGTTTATACCAGCCAGCGTCTTTCGCTAGGAGCATGGACACCTGGCATATCCAAATTGCGTAATGCATACAATCCTCATCGCTCCGGCGATATTATGATTCAGATAGCACCCGGATGGTCTGTTGCCGGGGTGAACAGTACACCAGGTGCCAGCAAGGAGAATATTTCCAGAGAGAGCTATATCGCCTTCCCCCTATTTTTTTGGGGTACTGGTTTTGATGCCTTTAAAGTGGAGACCCCTGTTTCCATTGACCATGTGGCACCAACCGTGGCCAAAGTTTTGCGTATACGTTCGCCTAACGGATGTGGCCGGTCGCCCCTGACAAAGGGGAAACAGTAGTGGCAGGCGTTTGTGCCGCCAAGGAAAGTACCGATAATCAATGTAGAAAATAAATATAAATCAATGAATATAACAAACCTCTTAGTTAAACTCTTCGGCGACAAGAAGTCGCGCGACCTCAAGTCCTATCGTCCTCTTGTGCAGGCTGTGTTGGACATATATCCAAGAATTCAGTCTCTCAGCGACGACGATTTGCGTGCCCGTGTTCAGGAAATCCGTCAGGCCATTGCGGAAAAGGCAGCACCCTTGCGCCAGCAGATAGCGGAAATCAAGGAACGTATTCCACAGACAGAGATTCAGGACCGTGCCCCCCTCTTCCAGCAGATAGACAAGTTGGAGAAGGAAGTGCTGGAGGTACTGGAAAAGGCCTTGGACGAGGCTCGTGCCGAGGTGTTTGCCATCGTAAAGAGCACTGCCGAGCGCTTTACAAATAATGCCGACATCCGCGTCAAAGCAACAGATTTTGACCGCGAACTGGCCACCAAGCATGACTTTGTGGACATAGATGGCGACACCGCCATCTACCATAACCATTGGATAGCAGGTGGCAATGACATGCAATGGGCCATGGTGCACTTCGATGTACAGCTCTTCGGCGGTACCGTTCTGCATCAGGGCAAGATTGCCGAGATGTTCACTGGTGAGGGTAAGACTCTTACCGCCACATTGCCCGTATTCCTCAATGCCCTTACAGGCAATGGTGTGCACGTGGTAACTGTGAATGATTATCTGGCTAAGCGCGACTCTGAATGGATGGGTCCCATCTATATGTTCCATGGTTTGAGCGTTGATTGCATCGACAAGCATCAGCCCAATAGCGAAAGCCGTCGCCGTGCATATTTGGCAGACATTACCTTTGGTACCAACAACGAGTTCGGTTTCGACTACTTGCGCGATAATATGGCTCAGGACCCTGCCGACCTGGTTCAGCGTAAGCACAACTTTGCCATCGTGGATGAGGTAGACTCCGTGCTTATCGACGATGCACGTACACCTCTTATTATATCAGGTCCTGTGCCCAAGGGAGACGACCAGATGTACGAGCAGTACCAGCCTCTGGTGGAGCGCCTCGTTGGTGTTCAGCGCACTCTGGCTACTCAGTATTTGGCCGAGGCCAAGAAGCTCATAGCCGAAGGTACAGAGACAAAGGACAAGCAGAAGACTGCCGAAGGTTTCCTCTCTCTCTACCGCAGTTACAAGGCTCTGCCCAAGAACAAGGCTCTCATCAAGTATCTTTCTGAGCCTGGTATCAAGGCTGGCATGCTCTCTACCGAGGAAATCTACATGGAGAACAACAACCGTCGTATGCCCGAGGCCGTAGAACCTCTTTATTTCGTGGTAGAGGAAAAGCAGAACAGCGTGGACCTTACCGACAAGGGCAACGAATGGCTTGCATCTCAGGTCAATGACCCTGCACTCTTCGTACTGCCCGATATCGCCAGTATGATGTCTCAGATAGAGGCAGATACCACCTTGGACGACGAGGCACGTATCCAGAAGAAGGACGAGATTTATGGCGATTATGCCATCAAGAGCGAGCGTGTACACACTCTTCAGCAATTGTTGAAGGCCTACACCATGTTCAACCTCAACGACGAGTATGTCATCCAGGACGGTGAAATCAAGATTGTGGACGAGCAGACGGGCCGTATCATGGAGGGACGCCGCTGGAGTGATGGTCTCCATCAGGCCGTGGAGGCCAAGGAGCACGTGAAGGTGCAGGCCGCTACTCAGACCTATGCTACCATCACCTTGCAGAACTACTTCCGCATGTACCACAAGTTGTCTGGTATGACGGGTACTGCTGTTACCGAGGCAGGTGAGTTCTGGGATATCTACAAGTTGGATGTTGTGGAGGTTCCCACCAACCGCGACGTTATCCGTACCGATGGCAATGACCGTATCTACAAGACCCAGCGCGAAAAGTACAACGCCGTAATTGAGGAAGTAGAGCGCATGCGCAATAGCGGACGTCCCACTCTTGTGGGTACCACTAGTGTGGAAATCAGCGAACTTCTCTCCAAGATGCTCTCTATGCGCAAGATTCCTCATCAGGTGCTAAATGCCAAGTTGCACCAGAAGGAGGCAGATATCGTGGCACAGGCCGGACGTAGCATTGACGGACTGGGTACCGTAACCATTGCCACCAACATGGCAGGTCGTGGTACCGATATCAAGCTGTCTCCCGAGGTGAAGGCCGCAGGCGGTCTGGCCATTATCGGTACAGAGCGCCACGAGAGCCGTCGTGTGGACCGTCAGTTGCGCGGACGTTCCGGCCGTCAGGGCGACCCTGGCAGTTCCGTGTTCTACGTTTCTCTGGAGGACAAGCTCATGCGTCTGTTCGCTTCCGAACGTATTGCCCGTGTGATGGACAAACTGGGCTTCGAGGACGGCGAGATGATAGAGCACTCCATGATTACCCGTTCCATTGAGAATGCACAGAAGAAGGTGGAGGAGAACAACTTCGGTGTGCGCAAGCGCTTGCTGGAGTATGATGACGTGATGAACAAGCAGCGTACTGTCATCTACGAAAAGCGCCGTCATGCCCTCATGGGTGAGCGTCTTGGCATGGATATTGCCGACATGATCTGGGACCGTGTGTGCCACATCATGGAGAGTCACGACTACCAGAATTGCCGTGAACAGTTCCTGGAGATTCTGGCTATGGAGTTCCCCTTGTCTCAGGACCGCTACGAGAGTGGCAAGATGGACGAATTGGCCGAGGAGGTTTATCAGAAGGCAATGGAGCGCTTCAAGCAGAAGTGCCATATCATTTCCACCAATGCCAACAAGGCAGTAAGCATGATTGTGGAGAATCCCGACCAGATGCCCCGCTACGAGAACATCATGGTGCCTGTGGTGGACGGCCGTCGCGTCTATCAGATCAGTTGCAACATACAGGAGGCCTACGAAAGCCAGTCTCAGGCAGTTGTTTCCGCCTTCCATAAGAGCCTTATCCTGCACACCATCGATGATGCCTGGAAGGAGAACCTGCGTCTGCTGGATGAACTCAAGCACTCCGTACACAATGCTTCGTACGAGCAGAAGGATCCACTGCTCATCTACAAGCTGGAGTCTGTGAAATACTTCGACCAGATGGTGAACAAGATAAACGACCGCGTGGTGAGCGTGCTTATGCGTGCCCAGGTGCCTGAGTTGCAGATTCGTCAGGCCGAGGCTCCTCAGCCTCCCCGCCCACAACAACGCCTCCAGGAAAGCCACGGCGGTATAGACGAGGGTATGCGTCAGGCTGCGTCACATGATACACGCGAGCAGCAGCCCGTACAACCTATCCGTCGCGAGAACCTGCCCGGACGTAACGAACCTTGTCCCTGTGGTTCTGGCAAGAAGTTCAAGCATTGTCACGGCCGCAACCTGTAAGGAAAATAATCCTGCCTGCCTTTCCGCAAAGGAGAGGCGGCAGGATTTTTTAGTTTCTCTACAAGAAGTTTAACTTTAATACACCTTATAACCATGATTACACCTGAAAGACAAATCCAAAGAGCCTTGCGCCATGTGGCCGAGCGCTTTCCACAAGACAGCGAACCTGTACTTACGGATATCGTTGTACGTGTTTTCCCCCATAGTGGCGAGGTGAAATTCTATGACGATGATGAAAGGGAACTCATGCGCATCGTTATACCAGAATGGATACATGGTTCGCGCGATGAGGATTTCTATCACAAGGTAACCCCAATTCTGCGCAATGCTATTAGCGAGGTTCGCAAGGAGGTGGTGGATACGATGTCTGTTCTTCGCCCGTTTACCTTTGTTATGCAGGACGAGGATGCTGAAACCCTTACCGACCTGTACATTGTGGATGACCAGGAAACGGTTATCATCTCAGGCAATCTCTTAGAGGGGGTGGATGAGGATTTGGATGACTTCTTCCAGAAGTTGATGGATGAGTGACGAGACCATCTGCAGCTTTCCCGAGGAACAAGGCAAATATACATGCAGATGTGACTTTATGTGTCTGTGATTTTAATGGAAAACAAAAAGAGGGAGTGTCCGAAACTGAAGTGACCCCGAAAAGTTGGACGTTAAATAAAACGTTACTTATTAAATTCTCTATAGTAGTGAGCTCGGTATTGTGCCGGGCTCATTCCTTTTAATCTCAGTTTTATTCTTTTTGTATTATACCAGAGTATGTATTTT
>JAGBYI010000017.1 GCA_017628845.1 Bacteroidaceae bacterium | reverse complement strand
TTTGGTAGTTTCGGAAAAACATCATACCTTTGCACTCGCAAACCGAAAGGAGCAACCAACAATGGTGCGGTAGTTCAGTTGGTTAGAATACTAGCCTGTCACGCTAGGGGTCGCGGGTTCGAGCCCCGTCCGCACCGCAAACGAGGAGAATCAGCAATGGTTCTCCTCATTTCGTTTAAAAGGCCTATACCTTATTATAATAATATATACGCTGACCCTGATAATGCGGAAGAGCAACAAAAAAGAGCAGCCTTGGGAAAAGACTGCTCTTATCAATTCTTCGAGGTGCCTGGCGGATTCGAACCGCCGTAGACGGTTTTGCAGACCGTAGACTAAGCCACTCATCCAAGGCACCTTGTAACGAACCTTTCGTGTTTGCGAGTGCAAAGGTACAACATTTATTGGTATTTGCCAAATATTTAGAGGCAAAATTCAAATAATTCTTCCATTTTCCCCACAATGCGAGGCATGTCCCGCTCCCCCCCTAGCAAAAAAGGGATAAAGACTACTGGTTGCCTTCCTTTGCAGGCTGTACGAAAACAAGCGATGCTGACATGTCAGTATTGCGGAGATGGGTTGCCACAACATACAGTTGGCGCTCCGCACCGCTTTCATTGGCACTTACATGTACAGTGTGATTTGTCTCTACCACAGCCACGCCATCCTGACTTAAATTGACAATTCCGTCCCTAAAGAACGAGAATGCAGATGACGGGGAAGACAACTTGAAGGAATGCGTAGATGCCACCTTGATTTCAATCTCGCCTCCCTCGGCAGGAAGCACGGCATTGGCCGGAGTAACGTATGAGGCATCTATATACTCGTACGACATCTCATTGTCACAGGACATAAACAGTATTGCTACCAAGGGCAACACAAAAAACAGATACTTTTTCATAATTAGCCGTCAATATTATTATACATTATTATTATCTTGATTATACAAAGAAACGCTCCCGGCATCAATACCACTCAATGTTTGAACTGTACGAACTCTGCTTGCGCCAACGGAGGACGTCCCTGAGAGCAGAAGCCTCGGCCTGAAAATTGAAATTGAAACTGCGGTAGGGCATCAGCACCATGGAACAGGACATGGAGAAACAATGGAGGTCGCGACTCAAGGAGGCCGTAGTCATGGAAAGCCTGTTATAGTTGAAATCGTATCCAGAAGAGAAGGTTATGTTCCACCCCTCGGAAATCCTGACGTTGCCAGAGAAGTTCAGCGTATGCGTGAACTTGTACGGATAGCGCATGTTCTTGGGGTTTATCTTTGCAGAGGTGTTCTCCCTCATTATCACACCATAACTGACGGTAAAACTCCACGGCATCTGGAACTTGAGATATCCGTCCTCGTCCAGTTGCGTGCCCTTCTCGTTCTTCTTTGCTCCGGTCTTTCCCTTCTCACGGTCGGGGTCTACATTCTGCATTTCAGGATCGGTGAAATCATCATCCTCCTCGTCCTCCTCGTCATTGTCGTCCTTAGCAGTATCCAGTCCCAACAGTTTGTTGCGTATCTTCTTGAAAGTTTCGTTGTTGAAGGTATAAGAAAAATTCTGACTCATACCCTGGAAACGGCCAAAACGTCCATAACTCCACTCGGTACGGTCGCCCACTACGACATTTCCACGCTCGTCGAACTCGTAGGCATAGGTGGCGAAGACTGCATTTAGGCTGAAGGTGTAATTCTTGCTTAACTTCAACCTGAGCCTGGTGCTGAGGTCGCTCCACGGCCTGCTCTTGGCTGCCATATTGTAACTGAGCGATGCTCCCAGTTCGTCAATCAGGCTTACTTTCTTCATACCTGTGGAGTCACTCTTGGAAGCCACCTTCATCTCTAGATTGTTGGAGACATCCATATTGATGTTGCCTCGCATACCAGCCGACGGCGTACCGTAGAGCGAACCGGCATAATAGGAATAGGTAACAGGGTTTCCCACCGGAACACCATCGCGGTCCGTACGCTGATAGGAGCCGTAGTAACCGTAACTGTCGCTACCGAAATCTGGAGCATACGAGAAACTTACACTCGGGGTAAAGACATGCCTTATGGCCTGTATGAACTTGCCTCCGGCCCATTTGGCAGGTTTATAGAAGCCATACAACTTGGTGTTGAGCGAAAGACTGAGGTTATAGTCGTAGACATTATAGAAACCCAGCGTGGTATCCCTCACCACGGTCTGTTTGTCCTTGTCCCAATCCTGACGGACCTTCTGCATATACATACGGTCCGTAAAATTGAACGACGTAGTCAGATTGATGTACTTGAACAGTTGCACTGTGGCCGAAATGGGAATCTGGTGCTTCATGCCGTTGCGCCAGTCTTTAAGCAGATTGCTCTTGAAGAGTTTGTAGTCCTTGGTGGTGATACTGTTCTGCAGGGTACCGGTGTAGGACATCGCTATCTTCTCGTACCAGCGCTCCTTTCCCACCGCATGCTTACGCTTGAAGGGATAGAGTCTTGCCAAGGTAATGTTCAAGGTAGGCAAGGTCACGGAAATCATACTGTCCCGCAGGTTCTGCGACAGGTTGAAGGTTCCGGAAAGCGTCAGTCCCAAGTCTTCGAAGGTCTTGCTGTAACTTACCGAACTGGTTCTGGTGCTCTGCGTGTAACTTTCAGGATTGTAGCGGGAAGTGAGGTTGTTCTTCTCGTACGAAGTGGAGGCATAGTTCACACTGGCCGAGAAACTGGATGAGGGATTGGCCTTACTGTCCTGACGGTGTGTCCACGTAATCTTGAAATCCGAAACGCTTGGCTGCGACTTGTCTTCAAACACCGTCTTCTGGAAACTGAGATAAAGACTTCCAGAGAACTTGTACCTTTTCTTGTAATTGGAGGAGAGCGACAGTCCCCAAGAACCCTTCGTGTATATGTCGCCCACGAGTTTCAGGTCCACATAATCGTTTATGGCAAAGTAATATCCACCTTCGCGGAGATAGAATCCCCTCTCCGTCTCATCACCGTAGGACGGCATGATGAAACCGCTCTGGTAACTATGCGAGAAGGGGAAGAATCCATACGGAACCGCCAACGGCAAGGGAACATCCTCCACCACGAGGTGCGCAGGACCGAAGACCACGCTTTTGCCGGGGCGCACCTTGGCACGACTCATCTTCAGATAGAAATGAGGATGTTGGGCATCGCACGTAGTGTACTTGCCTCCGTTCAGATACATCAGGCCAGAACTGTCGCGCTTGCTCTCATCCGTGGTCATGAAACCCTCGCCCTGCTTGGTATAGACATTGGTAATGAATGCCCTCCTCGTCTTGAAGTTATAGGATATCCTGTCAGGTTCGTACTCCTCGCTGCCCTGACGGAACAGGGGTTTGCCTATCACCTCCCCTATACTGTCCTTTCTACCCTCGGCATGCACTATGCTGCTGTCCAGGGCTATCGTTATCACATCGGCTGTGAGTTCCAGATTCTGGTAACCCACATGGCTGTTTCCGAAAAGGTTTGCACGGTTGTACAGCAGGTCAAACGTAATACTGTCCTTTGCCGTATACGAGACAGGGGCATCCAGCGAACTCTTGCTCTTGGGCATGGTGTCCACCTTGGTCGTATCCTTTTTCCATGTATTGGAGTCGGTATAGATGGTGTATCCCCTCATGCTCTCCAAGGCCTCCCTCCTCCTCACAGAGTCCCTGAATGCAACAGAATCAACAGGATGCACAAGGGTTGTATCGCAAACAACACAACAAGAGGGCATGGCAGACAAAGCGCCACCTGCCAAAACCAACAAAATACTGGCAATAAGGAATATACCGACAAAACGACTGTTCAACGCCTACTGTGCATTTCTTTAATCTTGGCAAAGGTACGACAATTCTGCCACATTCACAATGTTTGAATACAGATATTAGCGCCTTTTAACCAAAAAGGCAGGTCCATTTGTCCCACTGCTCCAAGTCGGCATCGGGGAAGCGCCCAAGCATCTGTCTGACTTCCTCTTCCGTCTTCATCCTATGGGGTTTGCTTTTGGAAAAGAACTTGTCGGCATAGCATACAATCTGCTCCTCGATGGTTTCCGGTAGGAAATCTATAAGCGGGAGAGGCAGCCCCTGCTTCTGTATGGACCTGACAGTCAGTCCTGTACCAGTATGCCTTTCCGCCACTCGGGCATGACGTGGCAGGCCCTCGCTTCGCAAAATCTCAGCACCTAACATTCCATGACAGATATAAGGATACGTCCCTCTGCACCCTATCCCAGGGGCATCGGTGCGAACTATGCCTATATCATGCAACATTGCAGCCTCGTAGACAAAAGCCCTGTCTGCCTCTATCTCGGGATGAAGGTCCAGCACCGACATAGCCTTGTCTGCTACCTGACGGGAATGAAGCAAGAGGAGCTGCTTCAGTTCTTCCTGCCCAATATAATACTTGTCAATAATCTCTTCTGCCTTCATAATAGACTTTCTTTCCATTCCTAATATACACACCTTTTTCTGGACGAAGGACAGCCCTACCGTTCATGTCATAAAAGGTGGGAGCAGAGTGTTTTTTACCGCTTGTACCATCACCGCTTTCGCTTATACCCGTGGTATTGTCTGGCATAGCAAAGGCCACCGAATGCACAGTTGAGTCCCACCCGCCTATACGCAGGACATAATCCGTCCCTGGAGTCAGACGATTGAAGCATAAAGTATCATTTACCGACTCTCCGGAAGGCAAGTTCAGGAAACGGTAATCCATTGAACATGAATAATCTTTCCCCTCTTCGTAGAGCCTGTAGTATATCAGGTTTCCCGCAACCCCCTCCTGCGCATAATTGTGCGTCTGCAGCACTATCTTCACACTACCCTCCTGTGGGAAAAGCACATCAGCAGTCTTAAAGGAGAGTTGTTCCACTGCTTGAGATACGGCCTGCACTCTCTGGGAATACGCCACCTCCCGACCGTCAAATGTCAGACTCACCAGCCATTCTCCAGGTGTGGCGGGATAGTAGCACGCAACAGCCTGCGTTTTCGTCTCGCCAGGAAAAAGTTTAACAGACGACAAGGCTATCTCCGTGCACTGCTCCAGTACGGATGTATCTGAAGGAGAATTGAGAATCACCTCGTATGTTTGATAAACAGTATCGGCACTCAAGTTGGTCAACGTAACATCGGTCAGCACATACCCTCTGTTTGTAATCTGACGACGGAAAGAGATACTGTCCACTCTAACAGCATTGGCAAAATCGGCCAAGGTATCAGGCTCCAGCACATCCGCAACACTATCGGGATGAAGAATGAGCATATACTCATTGGCATGACATCCCACCATGCGGCCCCAATCCGTAGCATCCCAATGCGGCTGCATCTGGCTAAGATGCTCCAAAGAGAAGTAACCATTACGGTGCTCCCCCTCTCCCCAATTGCAATGATAGAGCCCCTCTTCATTCATTCCGTCGATATTGAAGGCATGCCCCCTCAGCACATTGCTGTATCCAACATATGCCACTGGACGTCCTGCAAGAAGTTCGTTCTGCAAAATCCTGTGCCATGCATCAAAACTGTAAAGACTCCTGTCCAGCACCCTTACGGTTTTGTAACCGAAAATACGCCTTAAAGGTTCTTCCGCCTTCCATAGCCCCGACGCACTGGCCGTGGGACCGTACTTCATCTGAACC
Source organism: Bacteroidaceae bacterium (assembly GCA_017628845.1). Lineage (GTDB taxonomy): Bacteria > Bacteroidota > Bacteroidia > Bacteroidales > Bacteroidaceae > Physcousia. The sequence goes on along the minus strand of JAGBYI010000017.1, from coordinate 4,424 downwards.
ATCATGCCGCACCATAGACTTAGGTCGGCAACATCATCCCAATCTATCACACTGCCTGCAGGCACCGTGGAAAGAGCATAATTAGGAGTTTCCCATCCGGCAATGCTGTCCAGCAGAACCTCGGGGTAACGGTAATAACTGAGCAACTGCTCCAGTGCCGTTGCCACGCAGCCAACGAGACACGGTTCGGAACTGACAGAATCACCATAGTTGTAATAAGGGCACGACCTGTTGTAGGGTGCAGTCTGCACACGCAGGGTCTTCAGCAGCGGTTCAACCGCATGCTCCGGCAATGGTTGCGCAAAAGATAGCACTACGGAACAGGAATATAGAAAAGTAGCAAAGATTGCTCTCATAGCACCGTTTTTTCGTTATACAAAACCTCTTGGCGTTTCCTCGGCATCCGAAACAAGCGACACCTCAAGCCTCCATCAAAGTGGCCTTGAAGTTGGAACTGCGGATACTCGGATACTGGCTTCTTGTGTCTATTTCAGGATGATTTCGAAGATATTCCGTCACCACATCAAAGCACTGACGCTGGCTCTGGGCAAGCATCTCCACCTCAAAAGTTTCCTCAACGAAACTGCACTTGCGGGTTTCCGGATTGACTATGGCACGACGGAACACTATGCTCACACTATACTTGCCAGGATGAATCTCATCTGCAGGAGATTGTTTGGGTTCCTTATTCTCCATAGGCATCACACCTCCATTGGCACCACGAGTCTTGAACTCGTCCAAGGTTTCTGAATTTGTCTTTATGACAATGAAAGTATTCTTGTTGGGCAAACGGAAATGCCTCGGATAACTCGTCTTGTCAACACAAAACTTCAGTATGGCATCGGAAAGTTCTTCCGTCATCGTTATCTGCGGTATGCTGGCTATAAAGTCTACCAATGCATGGGGGGAGGGCAAGACTGCCTCGGAATCAAAATACCTTGCGTAATAGTTCATCTTGTTCGCTTATTTTTGTGCAAAGGTAAGGATTTTTGGAATAGCGACCAAGACAATACATAAAAAAGCAAGCGTACAGGTGTGAATCTGAAATAAAAAACATACCTTTGCCATAGCACAAAAACAACAGAATAATGGAAAGCAACAAGAAGTTCTATCTGGAAGCCCCAGTGAAGGTACACACCTACGACACCGACTACATGGGCATTGTCAGCAACACCGTTTACCCCAAATACTTCGAGGACCTGCGAAATGCCATCCTGGACCAGTACTTCCCTCTGGAGGAGATGATGAAGGAGCACAACACTCCCATACTGGCCGAGACGCATATCATGTACAAGCGCCCCCTCACACTGGAAAGCAAACCCACGGGCAAGATAAACGTAACACTGACTGGCGCCAGCCGTTGGGAGGCAGAAATAGAGATAGTGGAGGGCGAACGCATCTACTGCACGGCACACCAGGTGGGATACTACTTCAACATGGACAGGAACAAACCCGTGCGCTTCCCCAAGGAGTTCCTGGAGTATTACGAAAGCATCTGAAGCATACAGAGAAAGCATAAGCATCATAAAGCACTAACACACCGCAGGTTGTGCATATCCATCATTTTGAGGGTCATTATTCCTTGTTTGGGAATTCTTTACCACCTCTTTGCAATATTTAACATGCATTGGTCTTTGCATTAAGGGATATTTCCATACATTTGCAACGATTACAAACACTAAACAACTATAAAATATGAAGAAAATCTACTACATCCTTTCCTTTGTGTTCGCAACGGGTCTTTTTGCCAGTTGTTCAAACGATATCAACGGAACAAATGACATCACACCAGAAGAAGCACCATCCATAAGCGAAACTCGCGCATTCCCCCAAGACGACGGTGCCACTGCTCTTTCAGGCCAACCGGCAGAGAAACTCCTGAAGCTTCTGCATGGTTCCGACAGCACTTTTTCTGCCAGAATGGCCAACTACGAAGAACCAAACAAGTACCAATTGGAGGAAATCAAGGCTTTTACAGACAAACTGGTAGAGGGAGCTGCAACCGAAGCAGTAAAAGCAAACAGAATATACAACTGGGTAAAGGACAGCATAAAATATGCTAATGGCTACGTGAGCAACGAACCATACGACGTGTTCAACAACAAGAAAGCCGTCTGTCAAGGCTATGCCAATCTTCTGAACCTAATGTACCATACACAGGGCATACCAGTTATAAATGCCTATGGATACTTAATGAGCGGGGGGCAATCTTTAGGACATGCGTGGAACTATGCATATTACAGCGGAATCTGGTGGTTAATAGACGCCACCAACAAACTAAAATACAGAGCAGAAAAACAATTAGACGAGTACAAGAACATGTTCATTCCGCTTTCTGTTGACGGCAACTTCCTGGAAACAGACCAGTACTCTTACAGCTATACTTCTGAAAATTTGAACCTGAACAAAGTAAACTATGCCGATGAAGCATTTGTGATACCATTCAGCGTTACCCTCACCAACGGAGAGAAGTACCAAATCAGCCATTTCAATCCTACAACGGACCTGCCATCAAACGTTAAGGAAATCTATATAGGAAAGAACATCATCAGTATCGGTCATGATGGAACCTATGGTCTGAAGGATCATGCTCCCAGTGTTGAGGCGGCACACGTAGACCCAGAAAACGAAAGACTCGTCAGTTATGAAGGTGTAATATACGATACATACAATGACGCCCCACTTTACATTCCCAGAGGCATGAGAGTCGTATATCTGAAACCTACCTACAACGGCACAATTGGGAAAAACTTCCTATACAACGAACCAAACATAGAAGAGGTTTACTTCCCCGAAGGCACCACAAGCATGGAGAACTGGGCCGTGGAGAAGTGCCCCAACCTGAAGGTTGCATACCTGCCCCTCAACACCGAGTATAACGAGGAAACCACTTTCGTTGAAGTTCACCCCGACTTCAAGGTTGTACGCATGGACATGACCGGCATCAAGGACGTTATCGCCGATTGATAGCATACATCTTAAGTATAGAACAACGCCCCGAGGATATCACATCTTCGGGGCGTTTTTGGTAGGACCCAACGGACCCAAAGACCCTCCCCCAGCCCTCGGACCCTCCCCCCTTCCCCTCCACAAGGGAGGGGAGTATAATGTCCTGCTGATGTGGGGGCAAGTCGGTTGTAACCACTCCCTCCCCCTGTGGGAGGGTTGGGGAGGGGTCCGTAAGGGGGGAGGGTCCGGTGAGTCCTCCGTCTCCCGTTCGTCCTCACTCCGTCTTGATGCTTTCCACCGGATTGCGGCGTGCTACGGAGAGGGTGTGCCAGCAGATGGAGAGGAAGGCTATGAGCAGGGTAACGAGCACAGAGACGAGGAGCAGCCACCAGGGGAAGCCGATACGGTTGGGGAAGAGTTCCAGATACATCTGCGAACCCTTGATGGTCAGGGGCGTGGACAATACGGCGGCCAGAAGACAAAGCAGAAGGAAGGGGCGTGCCAATTGCCATGAGGCACCCGCCACCGTGGCACCCATCACCTTGCGGAGGGCTATCTGCTTGCTCTGCTGCTCGGTGTAGGAGATGGACATGGCAAAGAGGCCAAGGGCGGAAATAAGCACGGAGACGAACATGAAGCACAGAACCATCAGGAGCAGGTTCTCCAGTTCCTCCATGGGTTCGGCAAGGATATCGTCCACGGTGCGGATGTAGAAGTCCTTTTCTACTCCGCATGCCTCCTGCGTTACGGCACGGCATGTTTCCTGCATCTGCTTGATGCTCTCCTCCACGTCCTTCATGCCTTCTTCGGATAGTTCCACCATCATGCGTGCGGAACGGGAGGGATTCATCATTACGGCAATGATATTGTGTCCGTCGGCCATGGAGTTGCCAACGACGGGATTAAACGAACGATAGTCCTTGATAACACCACAAACGGAATAACTGGCCGTGCCCGATACCTGACCGCCCACAATGGGATTGTCGGCACATACACCATACCTGTTGCGCGTGTCCTCTGTAACGTAATGCTTGCCGTCTTCGGGGGCGCTGTACTGCTCCACTATTTCGAAACCGAGCATGCTCATGCAGGTTGTATCCATTGCGGAATAGAAGGTCCATGAAGACACAGGTTCATCACCACTGCCCTTTTCCTGCACTCCGTTTGTCTGACATTGCCATGGCATGTTCATTGCCCAGCCGATGCGCTTTACTTGTGGCATGGCCAACAGACGGTCGCGGATGGGAGTCAGTTGTTCCACATTGAATGAATACGTATAGCACTCTATCTCCGCCAGCCCCTCCGTACGATACCCCATGGGCAGGGTGGCAAGGTGGTGCATCTGTGCAAGCATGACGAGGCCTATGGCTACGAGGGTGGTGCTGATAAGGTTCTGCACAACGATGAACACACGGCTCAGGCGCATCTTGCCCTGGAAACGGAACGAACCCTTCACCACATCGATGGGCTTGAAA
>JAGBYI010000099.1 GCA_017628845.1 Bacteroidaceae bacterium | reverse complement strand
TTTTTGTGCTTTTTTTTTTATAATTTTGCGCCTTGAAATACGAGAATACATTATTTATATACTGATATGAATATATCCTATAAATGGCTTCGTGAATACGTAGACGTAGACCTCTCTGCCGAAGAGGTGGCAAAAGCACTGACCAGCATAGGTCTGGAGGTAGGCAGTGTGGAGGAAGTTCAGAGCATAAAGGGAGGACTGGAAGGCCTGTGGACAGGCGAGGTGCTCACTTGCGAAGAGCATCCCAACAGCGACCACATGCATGTCTGCACTGTAAATGTGGGACAGGATGCTCCCCTGCAGATTGTGTGCGGTGCTCCCAATGTGGCGGCCGGACAGAAGGTGATTGTTGCCGTAGTGGGCACCAAATTGTACGATGGCGACCAGGAGTTCGTTATCAAGCGCAGCAAGTTGCGCGGTCTGGAAAGTCTGGGCATGATCTGTGCCGAGGACGAGATAGGCGTTGGCACCAGCCACGATGGTATCATCGTGCTGCCCGAGGACACTCCCGTGGGCATGCCTGCCAAGCAGTACTACAATCTGGAGAGCGACTACCTGATAGAGGTGGACATTACCCCCAACCGTGCTGATGCATGCAGCCACTGGGGTGTGGCACGCGACCTCTATGCATGGTTGGTGCAGAACGGTTACAAGACCTCTTTGCACCGTCCTTCATGCGATGCATTCCAGGTGGACAACACCGACCTGGAGATTCCCGTAACTGTGGAGGCCACCGAGGCATGTCCCCGCTATTGTGCCCTGACACTGACCGGATGCGAGGTGAAGGAAAGCCCCGAATGGCTGCAGGACCGCCTGCGCATTATAGGCCTGCGCCCCATCAACAACATCGTGGATATCACCAACTACATCATGATGGCATACGGCCAGCCCCTGCACTGCTTCGACGCAGACATGATACAGGGCGGCAAGGTGGTGGTGAAGACCATGCCCGAGGGCACACCCTTCGTAACACTGGATGGTGTGGAGCACAAGCTGAGCGAGCGCGACCTGGCCATCTGCAATGCCGAGGAACCCATGTGCATAGCAGGTGTGTTCGGCGGCAAGGGCAGCGGCACATACGACACAACATGCAATGTATTGCTGGAGAGTGCATACTTCAATCCCACATGGATCCGCAAGAGTTCACGCCGTCATGCCCTGCAGACGGATGCAAGTTTCCGTTTCGAGCGCGGCATTGACCCCAACGGACAGATCTATGCCCTGAAGCAGGCTGCCATCATGGCCAAGGAACTGGCTGGTGCCAAGGTGAGCATGCAGATAGTGGACGTACAGTCCCAGAAGGTAGAACCCTTCAGCATTGACTTGAAGTACGCTTATGTGAACACCCTCATTGGCAAGGACATCCCTGCAGAGACGGTGAAGAGCATCGTGACATCTCTGGAAATGGAGATTGTCAAGGAGGATGCCGAGGGCATTCTGCTCTCTGTGCCTGCCTACCGTGTGGACGTGCAGCGTCCCTGCGATGTGGTGGAGGATATCCTGCGCATCTACGGATACAACAACATTGAGATTCCCTCAACGGTGAAGTCCAGCCTTTCCGTCAAGGGCGAAGCAGACAAGAGCCACAAGTTGCAGAACCTCATTGCCGAGCAGCTGGTAGGTTGCGGTTTCCACGAGATACTGAACAACAGCCTGCAGAAGATTTCCTACTATACCAGCGGTGCCCAGCAGACCTACAAGGAAGAGAACTGTGTGCGCCTGCTCAATCCCCTTTCGCAGGACCTGAGCGTATTGCGCCAGAGCCTGCTGTTCGGTGGCCTTGAGAGCATAGCACGCAACAGCGCTCACCGCATGCCCGACCAGCGCATGTTCGAGTTTGGCAACTGCTATCATTTTGATGAGGCCCGCAAGTGTGCCGACATTATCCCCGGTGTGTCCAGCAGCCGTGACCCCGAGGTCATCAAGCACGTGCTGGATGCATACTCCGAGGAGATGCACATGGGCTTGTGGGTGACCGGCAAGCGAGTATCGGGCAACTGGGCGCATGCCAACGAGGACAGCACCTTTGCCGAACTCAAGGCCTACGTCATGAACATCATCTCACGCCTGGGCGTTCCCTTTGGCATGCTCGTCTTTGCCGATGGAGTGGAAGACATCTTCGACAAGAGCCTGGAAATCCGCAATCGTGGCGGCAAGGTACTCGTGAAGATGGGTATCGTCAGCCGCAAGGTGCTGAAGGCATTCGACATAGAGAACCCTGTGTTCTTTGCCGACCTTGACTGGAAACTGCTCATGAAGACCATCCGCAACCAGGCAGTCAAGTACACGGAGATAAGCAAGTTCCCCGCCGTTAGCCGCGACCTGGCTCTGCTCATTGACCAGAGTGTGGAGTTCGGACGTATTGAGCAGATTGCATACCAGACAGAGAAGAAGCTGCTGAAGGCTGTAACCCTGTTTGACGTTTACGAAGGCAAGAACCTGCCTGCTGGCAAGAAGTCGTACGCCGTGAACTTCATCCTTCAGGACACCGAGAAGACCATGAGCGAGAAGGCTATCGACGCCATCATGCAGAAGCTCATCCAGCAGCTGACCAAGCAGCTGGGTGCCGAACTCAGATAATATTCCATAACAAGAAGAACAGTATAAAACAAAATAACAATACAACAATATGGGACGCGCATTTGAATACCGCAAAGCAGCAAAAATGAAGAGATGGGGCCACATGGCCAAGACTTTCACTCGCCTGGGCAAGCAGATTGCCATAGCCGTTAAGGCTGGCGGCCCCGAACCCGAGAACAATCCCACACTCCGCTCCGTTATAGCCGTGTGCAAGCGTGAGAACATGCCGAAGGACAACATCGAGCGTGCTATCAAGAATGCCATGGGCAAGGACCAGAGCGAGTACAAGAGCGTAACCTACGAAGGATACGGCCCCCACGGTGTTGCCGTGTTCGTGGACACTCTGACCGACAACACCACACGTACCGTTGCCGACGTACGCTCTATTTTCAACAAATTCAACGGCAATATGGGAACCACCGGTTCTCTCTCTTTCCTCTTCGACCACAAGTGTGTCTTCACCTTCAAGAAGAGTGCCGACATGGACATGGACGACTTCATCCTGGAGATGATTGACTTCGGAGTAGAGGAAGAGTACGACGAGGAGTACGACGAGGACAAGGACGAGACCACAATCACCATCTATGGCGAGCCTACCAGCTACAGCGAAATCCAGAAGGCTCTGGAAGCCAAGGGATTCGAGGAAGTAGGCGGTGAGTTTACCTACATCCCCAACGACCTGAAGGACGTTACCCCCGAGCAGCGCGAGGTAATCAACAAGATGGTGGAAAAGATGGAGGAGTTTGACGACGTGCAGACCGTCTACACCAACATGAAGCCCGAAGAGTAAATGACTAAGATGTTTTGTTTGTGCCATAATAGAGCCGACAAAACATGGAACCGTATCAGAGAGTAACTCTTTACCTTACTTGTAGGGACGATGTGTGCAGCGTCCGAGATATTTGCCGGGCATTATCGCACGCAGCGTCCCTACGGTTTTTAAATGTATCTTTATCTACTTGCAGCTCGTCAACCCCTATTCGTCCATTAGACTGTTACGCGCTAATGACCGATTTTGGTTAAACTGGTTTTCCGCACCTTCTGGCTACTGAGCATACTTTTCTGTCTATTATATAATATATAAGGTATATAATCTCCCTCCAACATGAAGAATTCGCTTCTCCTTATCTTTGTTATATCCCTGTTCGCATCCTGCAACCATGAGAGTAAGGATGAGAAAATCAAGCGTCAAGCACAGGAATTCACGCAATCCTCATGTCCCAAGCCTATGGACAAGTACACCATGCTTGATAGTTTGGTGTACGACATCGAGGGGCGGGTGATGACATATTATTACTCTGTTTCTGGTATTCTTGATTCTAACAGTGTGTACAGTTCGGAATTTCTTGCTGAATTCCATTCCAATCTACTTGATAATATACAACATAATGCAGGACTGGTCGATTTGAAAAAGCATGCGGTTACTTTCCGTTATAATTACGCTTCGTCCACTTCCAGTAAGGTATATATGTCGTTTACTATAGGGCCTTCCACCTATAACTGATAGGCTTTTTAGTAGAGAATACGGGTTTTTGATGTTGTAAAACATAAATACACGGAATAATTCTTGCGTAAATCATATAATAATCATATCTTTGCACCGCGAAATGATTAGTTTCGTTTATATAGGTATATTATTAAAACATTAAGGTAACAAATCGATGATCGAGAAGATTGGTAACGTTGCTGGTGCTGTTTGGACTGCACTCAACGAGAATGGCGCAATGAACGCCAAGGACCTGAAGAAGGTTTGCAAGATTAAGACTGACAAGGACCTGTATCTGGCTATGGGCTGGTTGCTCCGCGAGGACAAACTGAACGTAGAGGAGGAAGGTAAGGAGATTACTCTTTCTTTGAAGTAATTCCCTTTGTCAAGAAGATAGAATAGGAGATGCGTCATTAAGTTATGGCGCATCTTCTTTGTCTATAGACGATATAAAAGTAATAGGGTGTCAAGTATGTGGATATATAAAGAGTTGGATATAACAACCTGTGCATAAATGATAGCAACTATTGATTTTATAGAGAGGAAGTTCACAGAGTTCAATAGAATTATATTCAACGGCAGTTTGAAACCGCTGCCGTTCCGTCTGAGCAATGCCCGTACATTTCTGGGTCAATTGCGTTATACACGTAAACGCAAGTTATTTGGTGGATGGAAGTATTCCGACTTCGTGCTTGTCATAAGCAAAAGAAAAGATTTGGATGAAACCTTGTTGGAGGATACCATCATTCATGAGATGATACATTATTATATATTGTCTAACCAACTGACGGATTCTTCTGCTCATGGCAAAATTTTTCGTGGTATGCAGCAGGACATCAACACTCGTTTCGGCAGAAAGATAGCAATCAGTCACCGTCCTGCCAAGGGAGAACTGGAGAATGATACGCAAACACGTGTGCATTATGTTTGTGTAAGCAAATTTTCTGATGGCAGAACGGGTGTGACAACGGTTGCAAGAACCCGACTCTTCATGCTATGGGATAAGATAGGCGATTTTCCGGATGTTATCCAGAGCAAATGGTATGTATCTGCTGATTCCTTCTTTAACAGGTTTCCACGTTCCATCACTCTCAAGATATACCGTGTATCAGAAAGTGAATTAGAACCAGTACTTGCTAAGGCTAAGGCTTTGGTAAGGGATGGTAATGTGATAAGGGTGAAATGAGGTGTATCGCATGATACCAGTTGGTGGTGGGGAAGGGCTATTCTTCCTCTTCTTCCCCTTTGGCAGTTCTAAGAATCAATGTGGTTGCACCAATGGTGATGATGTCTCCGTCGGAAAGAGACACGCGCTCGTTATCACGCAGAATATCGTTCATATAAAAAGTGCCGGTGTTGGAAGGGGCATCCCATAATATATACTGTAATTCTCCGCGCTTATTGCGTTGTACTCGTATTATGCAATGCTTGGTGTCTACACTGGGGTCTACCGTTTCTATGGGTAGGTTAATATTTGTGCCTTTGACGTATCTTCCCAGTACATTGTCTCCCATTACGAGAGGCAGAACCTGCTTGTAGTGAAAGACGTTTTCAACCACAACAATACTTCCGCACTGGTCCTTGTTGGCCTCTTCATCCAAGATCTCGTTCTTGCGTGTTTCGCGTACCTTGTTGGTACCCAAACGTATGCCGAACTGCTTTGAGCAATCAGGACATTGGAATACAAGTTGCCGTCCGGCCTCATACTTGGTTTCATCAAAGGTAATGTAACTGTCGCACTTGGGACAACGGACGCGCTTCATGTATGGTAGGTTGGTTTGATAGGGGGATGAATATTAGAAAATCTTTATCCAGGAACCGGAGTACAGTTTGTCGGTATTTCGAACGAGTGCCAAATCGGCTCTGGCGCTTGCTTCGTCGGGATAGCCCGTAAGCATGACACGTAACATTCCTTTGTCCTTATACTTCACGGCGTTGCTGAATCCTTCCTTGTTCAGTTTGTCGATAAGGAGTTCTGCTCCCTTGTGTGTGATAGCGCTTGCCATTACTACACAATATCCTTTCACATCTGGTGTAGTTGCAGCAATATCCCTGACAGTTTCCCTGACAGTTGTTTCCTGTACCTCTGTTTCTGTAGTCGCGGATATGCTTTCATTGGGTAGCGTTTCGGACATAACCGTTTTGTCGTCGGTCTTTTCTTCTGTTATTGTCTCAACAGGAAGTTGGATTGTGGCCTGTTCTACAGTCGTTTCCAGATTTGTGTTTTCTTTTTCAGGCAACGGATTGGTGCTGAACAGCGTTTTCAGAGTTTCCGTAGAGGCTAACTGTGTCTGTAGTTTGCCGTTGAAACTCATGGCTTCGTAGTTGGGAACGATGACCGACAGGATGACAATGAGCATCGCAGCGGCAGTCATAACACGATGCACCGTTGTACGTTTCAGCCTTATAGTAAAATGTGTAGGGTCCTTGTAGATCCTGTCCTTTTGTGCATGTGGAGGCAGTTTGGACATGTGGAAAGAGTCCAAGCCGTATAGTTCGGGAGAGTTTACTCCGGCCTCGCATACTTCAAAAGATATAGTTCCGTTGTTCAGAACCAGTCTGCCGATAGTACCCATATCCATAGCACCCATGTCCATTAGTGAATGGTTGATGTTTTCTATGTAATCGGCAATCCATTTCTGTGCAACGATGTGTGTTACTCGGTGAAGTTGCACCAGACAATTCTCCAACTTGCCATCATCGTTCTTTTGGTTTGTGTCCAACTTCACGCTTCTGACAGGTGGGAGATACAGATTTTCCTCGGTACAATATCTTGCTGGAAGCTCTTCTGTAGTGAAGGTTCCTATGCCTGGTATTGCTACCGAGTTATTCTCGCAAAGGAGAAACTCTATATGTCTGCTTAAATCTTTCACGTTGGCAAAGGTACAACAATTATCTTTAATAAAGTTGCTATGCAGCTGTATTTTCTTTAATATTTTTTTGCATGTTTCCTGTCGTTTCAGACAGGTTTTACTGGTTGCTGCTTCACTTTCTTTTGAGTTTCAGGTGATTGTGCTTTTGGCGTGTCATTATTCTTCCTGCGGTGAGATTTCCAGTGTCCTCCCTTGCCCATCTTGCTTTTGTTGTTCCTGGTTCCTTTTGAGGCACGGTTACCTCTGCTTGATTTGCTTCCGCGGAACTTGGCGTCGTATTCGGGACCTTTTCCAAGTGCAGCAGGTATCTCCATCTTTTCCACTTCCTTGCCGAGGAAACGTTCAATCTTCATGAATTCCGGCTGGTCCTTTTCTGATACCAGCGTGATGGCACTTCCACCAGCCCCAGCTCTTGCTGTACGTCCTATACGGTGCACATAGTCTTCGGCATCGTGTGGAACGTCAAAATTGATGACCAGCGTGATGTCGTCAATGTCTATTCCTCGTGCCACAATATCTGTGGCCACAAGAATGTCCGTCTGTGCGCTACGGAAGAGGTACATCACCTCATCGCGTTCCTGTTGCGACAAGTCACTATGCATGGCGCGGCAATTGAACTTGCTTCTGGTAAGGGAAATAGCCAGGTCCTTGGCTTTGACTTTGCTACCGGTAAAGATGATAACGCGTTCGGGTTTCTTTTCTTTGAAGAGTTCCTTTATGATATCTATCTTCTGCGCCTCATAGCATATGTATGCCATTTGGTGAATCTTGTCGGCAGGACGGCTGACGGCAAGGCGTATTTCCACGGGGTTATCCAGCAGTGTTTTGGCAAGTTGGCGTATCTTCTCTGGCATAGTTGCAGAAAACATTATTGTCTGGTGCTTGGCAGGCAGATGCTTGGCTATCTGCAGGATGTCATCAGAGAATCCCATGTCGAGCATACGGTCGGCTTCGTCAAGGATGAAGAACGATACGCGTGAAAGGTCTATATTACCAAGCGAAAGATGGCTGATAAGTCTTCCTGGTGTGGCTATGACAATATCAGCCCCCTGTTGCATGCTTCGTTTTTCTTGCTCATATCGTATGCCGTCGTTTCCGCCATACACGGCAACGGAACTGATATATGGCAAATGGTACGAGAAACCTTGCAGGGCCTGGTCAATCTGTTGTGCCAACTCGCGTGTTGGCGACATGATGATGCAATTTATGGCATCGGTAGGATAGTCACCGTAGGACAGTTCCGAAAGGACGGGCAACAGATATGCTGCTGTTTTGCCGGTTCCCGTTTGAGCCACACCCAGCAAATCCTTTCCTTCAAGAATGGGGGGGATGGCATGCTCCTGTATGGGCGTTGTTTCCTGAAAGTTCATGTCGTCCAACGCATCAAGTACAGGATCGCTAAGGTTAAGGTTGTAAAAATCCATTGTGTGTAGTGTCGGAATGAATATATGATGAAAGGTTTCTGGTCAGTGTTTATCTCGGGGCTTTTTTATAAAGGTATACGGCAACTGGCAGGTATATTATGTTTGGCAGCCATGCGGCAAGCCATGGTTGCATGCCTGCCTGTGTGCTGAAAGATGCACATACACCCTGTAGCAGAATATATGTGGCGCTGAGCGCAAGACCAATGCCCAGGGCCATTCCCATGCCGCCCTTTCGCTTCCGTGCAGACAGACTGGCACCTATTATACTAAGGACGAAAGCGGCAAATGGTGCGGCTATACGCTTGTGGTATTCAACTTCAAAGTCTTTCAATCCGGCAATACCCCTGATACGTTGGCCTTCAATAAAGTCTAACAGCTGTTCCGATGTCATGGTCTCCTGCATCTTGTTTGTAAGCAGGAAGTCCTGGGGTTCCAGTTTTATGATACTGTCAATCTGGTTGTAGCGCCTTATCTTTTCGCGAGGTCCGCTAAGTTCCCTGATGTTTACATTTCTCAGCGTCCATTTGAAGCGAACGTCCGATATGGTGTCGTACTGTGCCGATGTGGCGGTAAGATGTGATACGAGTTTCTTGTTTTCGAACTTATCAAGGGAAAAGTGGTATCCGGTGTGCGTGGTGCCGTCGTAGTGCTCTATGAAAGCCACTACGCCACTGTCCACCTGCAGGTGCACGTTGTCTGCCCACATCTTCACCTTTATTCGTTTCTTGTAAAGGTTCTCAAAGGCTATTCTATCCACGCTTCCTCTTGGTATTACGTCTGTGGCGAGGTAGTAGTTGAGTGCTGCAATGAGTGCTGCGCTGAACATGTAAGGCCACATGAGACGCCTGAAACTTACTCCGGCAGCCAGCATGGCTATTATCTCGCTGTTGTCTGCCAGTTTGACGGTGAAGAAGATGACGGAGATGAATACGAACAGTGAAGAGAACAGATTGGTGTAGAAGGGAATGAAGTTGGCATAATAGGTGAATATTATACCTTCCCATGGAGCATTGTTGGTGGTGAATTTGTCTACATGGTCGTTGAAGTCAAATACCACGGCAATGCTGATAATAAGAATGATACTGAAGATGTATGTCCCCAGGAATTTCTGTATTATATATCTGTCCAGTCTGGTAAATAGTTTCATGCTCCCTATGTGCTTACAGTCTGTTTGTGACGTTCTTAATCATCATGGCCTTCCATGAGGTAAAGTCACCGGCAATGATATGTTTTCTTGCTTCGCCGACAAGCCAGAGGTAGAATGCCAGGTTGTGTATTGAGGCTATCTCTAGGGCAAGGAGTTCCTGTGCCTTGAAAAGGTGGTGCAGGTACGCCTTGGTGTAGAAGAGGTCTACGGATGCCGTGCCGTTGGGGTCTATGGGGGAGAAGTCGTCTGCCCATTTGCGGTTGCGCATGTTCATGATTCCCTCGCTGGTGAAGAGGCATGCGTTGCGTCCGTTGCGTGTTGGCATAACGCAGTCAAACATGTCTATGCCTCGTTCTATGCCTTCAAGCAGGTTTGCCGGTGTGCCCACTCCCATCAGATAGCGGGGCTTCTCCTTGGGCAGGATTTCGTTCACCACCTCTATCATCTCGTACATCACCTCTGCGGGTTCGCCAACGGCCAGGCCGCCTATGGCATTTCCGTCGGCATTCTTTGCGGCAATGTATTCGGCACTTTCGCGTCTGAGGTCCTTGAAGGTACATCCCTGCACTATGGGGAAGAGGCTCTGGCTGTATCCGTAGAGTGGTTCTGTTTCGTTGAAGCGCTTGAAGCAGCGGTCCAGCCATCGGTGTGTGAGCCCAAGGCTTTTCTTGGCATAGGCATAGTCGCTTGTGCCAGGGGGGCATTCGTCCAGTGCCATGATTATGTCTGCGCCGATGCTACGTTCTATGTCCATCACGCGTTCGGGGGTGAACATGTGCTTGGAACCGTCCAGATGGCTGCGGAAGGTGCAACCTTCTTCCGTAAGTTTGCGTATGCCGGTCAGCGAGAAGACCTGGAAGCCTCCGGAGTCGGTCAGTATGGGTCTGTCCCATCCGTTGAATTTGTGCAGTCCTCCGGCCTTTTCCAGAATCTCGGTTCCGGGTCTCAGGTAGAGGTGGTATGTGTTGCCCAGTATGATCTGTGCCTTCACCTCCTCTTTCAGGTCGCGCACGGTCAGGCCCTTCACGCTTCCCACGGTGCCTACGGGCATGAAGATGGGTGTCTCTATCTGTCCGTGGGCGGTGGTTAGCACGCCTGCACGGGCATTTGTCTTGGGGTCGGTATGTTGAAGTTCGAATGTCATCCTTCCTTTGGTCTTTTGTATCGTTCTTCTTTTTGTCTATGGTAGTCAGTTGGCAGAGTCCTTGGCCGTTTTGCTGTCCTCGAAACGGAACTCTACGGGGTTTTCCACCTTATCCTTGAGCAGGGCATAGTCAAGTACATCCATTACGGTGCTTACATAGTGGAACTCAAGTCCGTTGAGGTATATGGCGGGTATTTCCTCTATGTCCTTCCTGTTGTCCTGGCACAGAATGATGTGCTTTATGCCGGCGCGTTTTGCTGCCAGTATCTTTTCGCGTATTCCGCCCACGGGCAGTACCTTGCCTCGCAGGGTTATCTCGCCTGTCATGGCCACCTCCTTGCGCACTTTCCTTTGTGTCAGTGCCGATGCGATGCTCGTTGCCATGGTGATGCCGGCCGAGGGACCATCCTTGGGCACTGCACCTTCGGGCACGTGGATGTGCAGGTTGTAGTTCTCGAAGATTCTGGGGTCTATGCCCAAGTCTCGTGTGTGGCATCGGATGTACTCCAAGGCTATGGTTGCCGACTCCTTCATGACGTCGCCCAGATTGCCGGTCAGTGTGAGTCTTCCTCCCTTGCCTTCGGACACGCTTGTCTCTATGAAGAGTATTTCGCCTCCCACGCTTGTCCAGGCAAGTCCGGTTACCACTCCGGCAAAGCCGTTGCCCTGGTAGGTGTCGCGCGAGAAGAGCGGTTTGCCCAGCAGGCGTTCCACTTCCTTGTCGTCAATGTTCTTTTCTATGCAGATGTCTGCTCCGTCCTCGGTTTGCTGGCGTGCAAACTCCAGTGCCACCTTGCGCAGCATCTTGTTAATCTGCTTCTCCAGCGAGCGCACTCCGCTTTCGCGGGTGTAGTTTTCTATGATCTTCTCTATGGCGCCCTTCTTTATCTTCAGGCCCTTCTGCTTGTCCAGGCCGTTGTTTTCCTTCTCCTTGGGGAACAGGTGGCGTTTGGCTATCTCTATCTTCTCTTCGGTGATGTATCCTCCCACTTCTATGAGTTCCATGCGGTCGAGCAGGGGGCGTGGTATGGTGTGTATGTCGTTGGCGGTGGCTATGAACATTACGTGCGACAAGTCGTAGTCTACGTCCAGGAAGTTGTCGTGAAAGGCAGTGTTCTGCTCGGGGTCAAGCACCTCAAGCAGGGCGCTGGAGGGGTCGCCGTGGACGGTGGCCTGTGTTACCTTGTCTATCTCGTCAAGCACAAAGACGGGGTTGGAACTGCCAGCCTTGATGATGCTCTTGACGATGCGTCCGGGCATGGCGCCTATGTAGGTGCGGCGGTGTCCGCGTATCTCGCTTTCGTCATGCATGCCGCCCAGGGATATTCTCACGTAGTTGCGCTTCAGTGCGTTGGCTATGCTTCGGCACAGGCTTGTCTTGCCCACGCCCGGAGGTCCGTACAGGCAGATGATGGGGCTTTTCTTGTCGGCCTTGAGCTTCAGTACCGCCAGGTGCTCCAGTATGCGCTCCTTGACCTTTTCCATGCCGTAGTGGTCTTCGTCCAGGAAGCGCTGTGCACGTTTCAGGTCCAGGTTGTCCTGGGTGTATTCTCCCCAGGGCAGTTGCAGCATGGTTTGCAGGTAGTTGAGCTGCACGTTGTAGTCGGGGCTTTGTGCGTTTATGCGCGAAAGCTTTGTCAGTTCTTTTTCAAAAGTCTCTGCAATTGTGCCGTTCCACTTCTTGTCCCTTGCCTGAGAGCGCAGCTGGTTCAAGTCGTCAAACTTGCTGGAGAACTCGTCCGTATTGCCCAGTTCTGCCTGCAGGTTGCGTATCTCCTGGTTTACGAAATATTCACGCTGCTGGCGGTTCAGGTCGGCATGTGTCTTGGCTTCCACGTCCTGGCGCATCTTTGCCAGCTGTATTTCAAAGTTCAGGAACTTCAGCAGCAGTGTGGCGCGTCCAAGGTCGGTGTCCTCGCAGATGAGTTGTGCCTTCTTTTCCGTGGGGAAGGGGAAGTTGGTGCAGATGAAGTTTACGAAGAAAACTCCCGTGGGCATCTTCTTGATGAACTCCATCACCTCCATGGGGATGTCATCGCTCATGGAAGAAAGACGCTTGATGCGGTCCTGTATCATTTGCGCAGTTACGGTCAGTTCGGCCTCCTTGTCCGGGCTCTTTATCTCGGGTATGGCCGTCACGTGTCCTGTTAGTCCGTCCGCGCTCTCCTCCAGAGAGTCCAGTCCTGCTCGGTTCAGTGCCTGGAGCAGTGCGTTGTGGTTGCCATCAGGCAACTTCATCAGATGAACCACCCTGCAGACGGTACCTACATGGTATAGGTCGTCCATGCCAGGGTCGTCAGTTTCGGGATT
This sequence comes from Bacteroidaceae bacterium, assembly GCA_017628845.1. GTDB lineage: Bacteria > Bacteroidota > Bacteroidia > Bacteroidales > Bacteroidaceae > Physcousia. The sequence goes on along the minus strand of JAGBYI010000099.1, from coordinate 10,579 downwards.
TTTCTGTACGAAAGCCGCTACCAGTGCGCCTTTCTTGTCGGCGAACTTCAGTGTTCTGAGACTTTTCTTTCTGCCTATGGTTATGGGTGTTACCGTGCCGGGAAACAAAATGTTGTCGCGCAAGGCCAGGATGCCCATTTCTCCATCATTGCTTTGGCGTATTACCTTTTCTACATCGGCATCTATTTCCGTGACGAATGAAAACGATGTGTTCTTTCGCATATTATCTGCTATTCTATATAGTGTTTGCGTGTGTTTTTGTCATGTATATTGGTGTGCAAAGTTATGAAAAACTGAGGGAAGTTCAAAATAAAGCAAGTGCATAATTCCTTTTCTCAGATAAAATGGCAATATATTGCCGTAAAAGGTGTAACTTTGTATTGCTTATGAAAGCTAACAGCATTTTCAAGTTCAAGCAATTTGCAGTGAGGCACGGCAGAAGTTCCATGCGAGTCGGTACGGATGGTGTGCTTCTTGGAGCATGGGCAGATGTAAGTGTGTGCCATGGTGTGCCACAGGCAAATGTGCTTGATATAGGGTGCGGTTGCGGGCTGATAGCCTTGATGGTGGCGCAGAGGTGTCCGTCCTGTCATGTGTTGGGGATAGATATAGATGCCCCAAGTGTTCTGGAGGCCAAGGAAAATGCCGCAGAGAGTCCTTTTGCCGACAGAGTAGAGTTCTCCTTGGCAGACATCAGAGCGTTTGGTGCGGACTCCAATGCTGGTGCATATTCCCTGATACTATGTAACCCTCCATACTATACCGAGGACACTTTGCCTCCTGAGCATCGTCGCAGTGTGGCACGTAATTCTCTACACTTGTCATTTGCCGGATTGGTGCGCAGTGTGTGTCATCTGCTGGGAGAGCGCGGGGTCTTTGCTGTTGTCATTCCCATGGCGGCCAGAGAGGAATTTGTGGCAGTGGCCATGGAATATGATTTGCACCTCCGTAGGGAATGTCGTGTACAGACGGTATCAAGGAAAGCCCCAAAGCGAGTGCTGTTAGAGTTTGGTTTCCAGTCAAATAGTTGTGTGACTGTGGAAACTATTCTTTTGCAGGACGATGCTGGTGGCCGCAGTGCTGAATATTCCGCACTATGTCGTGATTTCTATCTCTGACGTATTTCATCAATACCTGTTCGTAAGATTAAATGATGCTCTTCTTGTGCAAATACTTTACATCTGTCCCACGTATGTATTGAGAAACTTATGGATGTAAAAATACGGACATCAACAAGTAGTTCTCATTAATCTATGCAATGCTTTGAGGCTTATTCTTTCCTTCTTTTCCCGATACCTCATTTGGGTCCTCGGGACGTCAAGCCTTTGTCCTCGTGAGGGCGCGCCTTTGTCCTCGTGAGGACTCGCCCTTGTTCTCGTGAGGATTGAGTGTGCTTTTCCTCCTATGTCATTTGTTAAGAATGCGGATTGTTGTTATTTGCTTGATAGTCAGACCGAAATGTGGGTTCGAGATGGGAGGGGTTGTTTTATCCCCCCGAAAATGGAAGCATAACAGTGTGGTAAAGGCAGGTTGCTACTACTAATGTCGGTGCCTGTGATTGAGGGGGTGTTGAAAAAAGCATACAAGTAAAATCCGTAGTTGCCCATGCTGGCTTATGTTTCAGCCATGGTAAAGGAATTACTTTATGCATTATAGCAAAGACCCCCGAAACGGCAATGCGTTGTCGGGAGTCTTTTTTATAGGGGCCGCACTGATGATGTGATGAAACTCCTTATGGTAGGATTTGAGGGCCTGTTTCACCTCTGTAATCCATCTGCCTAAAGGGATGGCACGCCATTGGTGGACAGAGCTGGTCTCGGTTTCTGAATTTAACTGATGAGTATCCCGATCAAACCAGTGCGGCAATATCTTTTTTATCTGTCTGTCAATGTCAGGTTGTTTAAGGCCTCTGTCTTGTGTTCCTGCATTGCAAAGATAGTAAATTTCTTGTTACTTTTCCGTATAGCAGGTGCAGTTTTTTCTGTAAACAGTTAAAAAAGTTACTTAAAGTGTTTCTTTGCCATGCCGAGGTGGCATTTGGAACTTCTATGTGCGTTCGCCTTTTTTAAGAGTTCATGGAAATGAGGAATTCTTCGTTGTTCTCAGTCCTTTCTATGCGGTCCTTCATTTCTGTCATAGCCTCGATGGCATTCATGTCGGCAAGGAACTTGCGCAGAATCCACATACGGTCCAGAGTCAGCTTGTCCTGAAGCAGGTCATCGCGTCGTGTGCTTGACTGGACGATGTTTACGGCAGGGAAGATGCGCTTATTAGCAAGCATGCGGTCCAGTTGCAGTTCCATGTTGCCTGTGCCCTTGAACTCCTCAAAGATGACTTCGTCCATCTTGCTGCCGGTATCGGTTAGTGCTGTGGCGATGATGGTCAGCGAACCTCCGCCCTCTATATTGCGTGCGGCACCGAAGAATCGCTTGGGCTTGTGCATAGCGTTGGCGTCCACACCACCGGTTAGTACCTTGCCGCTGGCTGGAGTGACGGTGTTGTAGGCACGTGCCAGTCGTGTGATGCTGTCCAGGAAAATTACCACATCATGACCGCATTCCACCATGCGCTTGGCTTTTTCCAGCACAATGCCGGCTATGCGAACGTGGCGCTCAGCAGGTTCGTCGAAGGTGGAGGCTATTACTTCTGCCTTTACGGTGCGGGCCATGTCGGTAACTTCCTCGGGTCGCTCGTCTATGAGCAGCATCATCAGATATGCCTCTGGATGGTTCTTGGCTATGGCGTTGGCTATCTCCTTCATCAATATGGTCTTACCTGTCTTGGGTTGTGCCACGATGAGTGCGCGCTGGCCCTTGCCTATGGGGGAGAAAAGGTCTACTATGCGGACAGACAAGGGATCCTTTGTGCCTGTGCACAGGTTGAACTTTTCGTCAGGGAAGAGCGGTGTGAGGTTTTCGAATGGTGAGCGGTCGCGTATAACACGAGGGTCGCATCCGTTTATGCTGAGAATCTTGCCCATGGTGTAGTACTTCTCTCCACGGGAGGGCATGTTGATGGTTCCGCGTACTACGTCGCCTGTCTTCAATCCATAGCTTTTTATCTGCTGGTATGTAATCTGTATGTCATCGGGAGAAGGCATGTAGTTGAAATCCGCTGAGCGTAGGAATCCGTTGGCATTCTCGGTATTTATTTCCAGTACGCCTTCAGAGGTCAGCAGATCACCGAAGGAGTAGGTCTTTTCCTCTGCTTTGGGAACCGCTTCATGCGTTGCATTTTCCTTCTCCTCTTCATTGAGCACTTCTGCCTGAAGTTGGGCAAGGACAAGTGAGGTGGGACGAATGTCCCTTACAATTTTGAAACCGGGGTACTGGGTGGTGGGAGTGTTTTTTGCCGGTGCAACTTTCTCCTTGGCAGGTTCCTGAGCGCTCTCTGTTTCGGCAACCTCTGCTTTTGGCTTGCGTCCGCGCTTCTTGGGTTCCTTGGGTTCTGCTTCGGCAGGTGTTTCTAAGGTTGCATCTGCAATTTCCTTTTCTGCCGCAGTTTCTTTCTCCTTATCAACCTTGGGCTTACGGCCTCTTTTCTTTGGCTGGGGTGTTTCTTCTGTTGTGCTTGAAGGAGTTTCCACCTGTGTCTCTGCAGTTTCCAAGTGGAGTTCCTGTTGTATTGTCGCTTCGGCTTCTTTCTCAATCTTTGATTTGCGTCCGCGCTTCTTGGGTTTTGCTTCTGCCGACACCTCTATGGAACCGACTTCGCTCTCCTTATCTATAATATTATAAATAAGTGTAATTTGGTCATCGCTCTGCTCTGCTCCTATCTTTGCGGCCAGAGCATGCAATTCGTCCATACTCATGGACTCCAATTGACTCTTTGTATGCATAAAAAATGTGTTAGGGGAATACGGAGTAAACACTTCGCTCCGTTTTGTAATGCAAAGTTATGATAATTTTGTGTAAAAACGCACGTCTTGCTCCTATTTTTTGAAACTTATTGCTAATTTTGCACTATGAAAGTATTTTTACAGGCAACAGATTTGACCAGAAGGGTTGGCGACAAGACCCTTTTCCAGAATATAAGTTTGGGTATTGGCGAGGGGCAACGTGTGGGGCTCATCGCACAGAACGGCACCGGAAAGACCACATTGCTGAACATTCTGGCAGGTATGGACGAACCTGATGGAGGCGAGGTGGTGCTGCGTAGTGGCATAAGGATCGGATACCTAAGCCAAACGCCTATTTTCCCATCGGAAATGAGTGTTATGGATGCCTGTTTCTGGCATGCCTGCCAGGATCGTAATGACACCGAGGAGGCACTGGATCTTGAAGTCCGTAGCAAGCAGATACTTGGTAAACTGAAAATAGGCGATACCAGCCGCAAGATGGGTGTCCTTTCCGGTGGACAGGTAAAGCGTGTGGCTCTGGCCAACGTACTTTTGCAGAATCCTGACCTGCTTGTTCTGGATGAACCCACCAACCATCTGGACCTGGAGATGATAGAGTGGCTTGAAGGTTATTTGGGTCGCCAGTGTATAACTCTGCTCATGGTTACGCACGACCGATATTTCCTGGACCGTGTGTGCAACGTCATTCTGGAGATGGACGACCAGACGCTCTACACCTATCGTGGCAACTATGCCTACTATTTGGAAAAGCGACAGGAACGTATAGACAACGCCCGTGCGGAGATAGCGCGTGCAAACAATCTGTACCGAACGGAACTCGAGTGGATGCGTTCCACTCCTCAGGCACGCAGTCATAAGGCCAGATATCGCGAGGAAGCTTTTTACGAACTGGAGAAGAAGGCCAAGCGCCACATTGAAGAAGACAAACTACGCCTGCAGGTGAACAGTACCTATATCGGGAGCAAGATATTTGAGGCGGAGTACGTGAGCAAATCTTTTCCGGCAGGCGAGGGTAGGGAAGAACTGGTCATACTGAAGGACTTCTACTACAACTTCTCGCGCTACGAGAAGATGGGAATTGTGGGCAATAACGGCACGGGCAAGAGCACGTTCCTGAAACTGCTTCTGGGACTTGTGGCACCAGATTCCGGACGCTTTGTCATAGGCGAGACGGTGAAGTTTGGTTACTTCAGCCAGGACCCCATGCAAGTAGATGAGAACATGAAGGTGATAGATGCCGTGCGCCGTGTGGCAGAATATGTGGATCTGGGCGGAGGCAAGCATCTCAGTGCCATGCAGTTTCTGCAGCATTTCATGTTCACCCCTTTGCAGCAGCAGAACTATATCTATAAGCTTTCCGGTGGCGAGCGTCGGCGCCTGCAACTGTGCACGGTGCTCATGCAGAACCCTAACTTCCTCATCCTGGACGAACCCACGAATGATATGGATATCGTCACTTTGCAAATACTGGAGCAATACCTACAGGACTTTAAGGGATGTGTCATAATCGTGTCGCACGACCGTTATTTCATGGACAAGGTGGTGGATCATCTGCTCGTCTTTCAAGGTGGTGGGCTGGTGAAGGATTTTCCTGGTAACTATACCCAGTTCCGCGAGTCGGAGAAAATCTTGCTCAAGGAAGAGTCGGCAAGGGAGAACCTTGGAGTGGCATCAGGGCAGACATCCTCGGGAGGCAAACCCCGTCTGACGGAGAAGAAACGCAAACTTACCTTTAAGGAACGACAGGAATTTGAACAATTGGAAAAGGCAATTGAGGTTCTGGAACAAGAGAAAACCGATATAGAGGCAGCTCTAAGCAGTGGCACCATCAGTGTGGATGAGATTACCGCCATGTCCAAGCGTCTTCCTCTTTTGAATGAAGAACTGGACGAAAAGTCTATGCGATGGTTGGAGTTGTCAGAGTTTGCGTAGTATGTGCGGCATAGATGCCTACGCAATAGCGGGAAAAGGAAGGCGTATCATTTCCCATCCTTGCTTTTCTTAGGCATTATCCAAAAGAAGAGGTCGGAGAGATGGTTGAAATCTTTCTTGAACTGTATACCGATACCTTGGGTGTTGAGTGATGACTGAACGAAATAGCGGTCGTTGGCCTGATTATAAGCCTTGAGGGATATTGTGCCGCTTTTTGTTAGAAGGTACTCTATGGTAACGTCGCTGATGAAGTTTCGCTGGGTGTAATACTTCTCGCGATAACCGAAGTTTCCGGTAAAAAGCAACCTGTTGTTTAGGAGGCTGCCGCTGAGCATACCCTCGACGTCCATATTCCTCCATCCGTCTTCTCCGGTTTTGAGACTGGTGCCGAAATTCCAGTTGTTGGAACCAACGGCAGTAGAAATGAATTGGTTCAGTTGTGAGGACAGGGTGCTGCTGACAAGCGAGTTCATTGCAAGACTGCTTTGGTCGCTCCCCTCTGCGTCGAAACGGTAGAAACGTCCTAATCCCAGGAGGTATATGGCCTGCATGTTACGTTCTTCCTCTGTACTTACTATGGAACGCACCATCTGGCGTTCGTCTTCGGTGGCATCGGGAAGGTTAAAGTCAAATGTCACAACGGGTTGTTCCGGATGACCGGTGAGGTTCATGACACAATCTACGCGAGTCTTTGAGAATCCCAACGATGAGGTGGCGAGGTCGTCAAGCGAAACGCCATTTACACTATATACGGCCTTGAGGTTCAGGTCTGCTTTCATGGCATTGCCTCCGAAAACGATAGTCCCGTCGGGTTGGAATCTGAAATCTTTGCGTATGATGTCTTGAATGCTGAGGCGATAGTTGCCGTCCAGGATTCGGTAGGTGCCGTATATGTTGAAGCGACCTTTGTTGTAGTATTGGGCCAGTATTCTTCCGTTACCCTTCAGTTCTATCATGTCTCCCGACTTTCTGTCCATGAGCAGCTTTATCTTTGCGCTCTGGTTCAGTTGCAAGTTGAAGTTAATGAAGAGGTCGGAGGAAGTTGTGGACTTGCTGCCTGTCTTTGCTTGTCTTTTGCCGGAAAGGTTGTCCTGCGCTTGCGGATTGTGAGTCGTGCTATCTGTGCCTTGGCGTGCCTGTTCTGACGGTGTCTGCTCCTCTCTGCTGTTTATGGTGATGAATTTTGCTTCAGTGAGAGCTTCTGGTGTACTTACATTATAGGTGAAGGTTGTTCCTTCTTCCGGCATTGCGTTTATGTTCACGTTAAGTCTACCGGGAATACCTCTGATTCCTATGTCACCGGTGGCAATGCAAGTGGCGTAGAAAGAGTCTTCTCCGAACTCCTTGAAATCATATCCAAGGAACTTGTTGGCCTTTACATTGAAGTTGAAAGTCAGATTGCTGAAGTTCCTGTGATTGAGTGTGCCGTTCAAGATTGCTGTATGGGGGGTGCTATTAGAGAAACCTAAAGCAGAAACTGCCCCCCAATCCACATCGGGGAGGGTGGATGTTGGAGACAGTTCGTCTATCAACCTTGCATTGATGTTGATTTCTCCCGCGCGAAGATGGACGCTGTCCCGGCTTAAGCGGTATGTGGTGCCAAGCATGGGCAGTTTGCATGTTGCGTGGTTCAGCATCATGTCTCCTTCCAAGTCAATTCCGCTGAATGGACCGAAGATGCGGCAATAACCGTCGGCCCGTCCCTGGAAGTTGTCAAATATTCCTTTGGTGAAGAAGTTGAGGAATGCGAGGTTGAAGTTTTTTGTGTTTACTCTTAGGTCAAGACCGTTAGCTACGGTCTTACTGCCAATGTGGAACCCTCCGTTTATGACGGACTGGTGGTTATTGGCAGGATCTGCTATTTGTGCATCAAGATTCAGGAAATTGGAAGTTGTTCCCCAGTCGGCCTTTGCTTCCAATGTTCCTAAAGGAGCCTTGTTGAAACAGAAGTTGTCCACTCTGATATTGGCGGAAGCGATGGGATTGGAGAAAAGTTTTGTTATTATGGCGGTGCCAGTGGCAAGTCCGCTGAATTCTACTGACTTGAAGTTGACGAGGTCCAGAATGTACTCAACGTTTATCTGTTGGAGTTTGACCCGGAGAGTGTCTGTGTCGTTGGCGGAAATCAGTCCGTCTATCTCTATGCCTCTGTGTTTGGATTGGTTGACCTTGAAATTACTTACGTTGACAGTGCTGTTGTCCCAAAGGATGTTGGATGGGTGTATGCGCCATAATGTGTCTGAAATGACGAGATCTGTGGGGGCTACCCAGGCCTTGATTTGGCGTTCGCCGTTCTGGTTAAAGGAAAAAAGCGTCGTGACATCCATTTCACCGCAGATTCTGGGTGTGCGCTTGTTGTCAAGACCGGCGGTAAGGCGCAATCTGTTGTCATTGGCTCCGGTCCTCAGGTAAAAGTCTACAAAACCGTGTTTCTGGCGGCGTTCCGTAGTAATATCAGCGGTAAGTTTTTTTAGGGTTCCTGCAATGTCTATTGTACAGTTTCTCAATTCCTCCTTTTTGAAGTTGAAGTGAGGGAAGGTGGCAAGGAATCGTACGGAGTCGTCTCCGTGTATCAAGCCATTGATGTATGCCCTCTGGGGTATGGAAATTTTTGTTTGGGAGAAACGGCTCAACAGGGTCGTGTCCTGTATGTCTATAGCAAAGTGGACCGAGTCCGGTTGTCCGTAGATCTTTTTGTATGGAACCAGATTAGGAATTTTGTAGTGAAGGGTGTTCTGTATGGTTGTGGCCAATGTGCTGAAACGGAATCGTCCTTGGGCGTAGGCGTTGAGCGGTGTAGAAGTAATGTTGAGCGTCCTGAAATCAGTATCGTCAATGTCTGTCTGTACAGAGAACTGCTCTAACCAGTCTACAGTAGAATCGCTTTCGACTGCTTCTACAATATAGTTGTTAAGTTTAAGGGCACCTGTGATGTTGTCAATGTCGTTGCCGCTAAGTTCAATGTCCGATTCAAAGGACATGCGAGCGTCTGGGTAAATGTTGCCGATGCCCAGTTTTTCTGTAAGGAATCTTTCTGCTGAAATCTTACCCTCAATATGTTTTTTCTTGCCACTGGTTAGGGAAAATGCTCCATGAATCTCGCCATCATTGTCGGTTACAGTCGTCTCAATCGAAAGGTTTTTCCCTTTCAGATTACCATATATGCTAATGTTGTTGTATTCAAGGTCTTGTAAGATAAGTTGGGGTATGGCAATTCTGGTTTCTAAGTTAGGAAAGCCTTTGTTATCTTTAAATACCCCATTAAAGTCAAGGTCTAAGGTTGCCTTGCTTTGGGCGTATTTTTCATCTTTGGAGAAAAGTCTGCCAAAGAGTATCTTGTTGGACGTTATCGTTCCCTTGAACTTGTTCCATTCCTTTGCCGATGCATTTATGTCAAGGTCAACCAAATGGTTGTCTATACGAATGGATGCAGATTGCTGTCGTCTTGAAAGCTGTATGCGTCCTGACAATCTAACTGTGTCTAGATGTGTGATGAGCGGAGATACTTCTCTCGCGTTGCCGGAAAGTTCTTCTGTAATAAAGTGTTGCAGTCCTGCATTTGTCTGCAGTCTGTTGATGTCAATGATGCATTGAGGGTTGTCCTGAAAGTCGCTGATGATGATTTTGGATAGCAGGTCCAGAGAACTGCCATTTGTAATTCTCAGGTCTGGCACTTTGATTCCTGCATCTTGGCCAAAGGCATTGAATGACATGTGTATGTCAGAATGGGCATGCGCAAGATGAGGTATAAGGCTTTTTATGTCGGCTGGACAGAAGTCAATATCGGCTTTTCCTTGCCATGAAATACGTCCGGTCCATTGTTTTATGTTACTCTTGTCGGTGTCGCTCGGCCAAAGTGCCGTAAGGTATGGAATGGAGATTGTGGAGTGGGGCAGTGCAACGAGCATTTCTTCTATCTTGGCATGGTTGCTGCCCATGACTGAACTGAAACTAAAGTTTTCTACAGCAAGTCCTGATTGTTCTTTGAATGAAAATCGTTTCAGTGTGAAATTCAGCGAATCCTTTTTGAGGGTCCGCAGATGTGCTGTCATTGTTATGTCTGTCAGGTGTATGTGGTTAGGGTCCAGTTCGTCCGGTGTTTTGTGTGGCATCCATTTGCGGTCCCAAATTACGTTTACCCGTCGAAGCAAAATGTTTCCAATGTGAAGGTTAAGTGGCTGGCTTGTAGTGTCGTTATTGCTAAACGTGTCAATAATGAACTGGAAATTGGGTTTTTCTTCTGGAGACAACTGGTACAGGTATGCATTCGTGCCGAACAGTTGGGCATTGGATATACTTATCTTGCCTTGGGCCAGTGGCAGGAGATCAATTTTTGCCGCCACACGTGAGGCATGGATTAAAAGACTGTCCTGCTTGTCTTTCAGATTTATGTTGTCAATGATAATTCTGTTGCCTAGTCCGAAACTGATGCGACCGATACTTATATCCCAGCCCCAAATGCTGTGCAATGCTGATGCTGCAGTATTTCCCATCCATTTCTGCACAACTGGTATGTGAATGCATATCTGCAGAGTCAAAAAAAGACCACAGATAATGCCTATTGTCCATTGTATAGTTCTTTTCAGGAAATGCATATTATCATTTATTAGGCAAAGGTAGTCTTTTTTTTGATTATTTAAACCTTTTCTCAATAAAAAAGCGTACCTTTGTGCGAGATTGTATTAACATTTTATTTTATTAACAGTATATGGCAAAAGTAATCAAATTGCGTAAGGGCCTGGACATCAACCTGAAGGGAAAGGCTGCCAAGGAGACTGCTTCTGTGGA
>JAGBYI010000098.1 GCA_017628845.1 Bacteroidaceae bacterium | reverse complement strand
GGCATTGCTCTTCCCGAAGGTTTGGAGGTTATCAAAGAAACTGCTTTCCGTGATTGCGAGTCGCTGGCAGAACTTACATTGCCCTCAACACTTCTTGAGGTTGGTGCCCGTGCCTTCGGTCCCGGGTTGAAACGTCTGGTAATCCTTTCAGAAAATGTTACTTTTTCTCCTGATGCATTCAAACAGGCAAAATCTCTTGAAGAGATTCATGTGCCCGAAGCGGTTATAGGTAAATATACAGTGCTGTTTTTGGCAATGGGAATCACTGCTCCACTCACCGAAATCAAAGCAGAGCAAGAGGAAGAGCAAGAGCAAGAAGCAATCGTAGAAGAAAGCACGGGAAACACCACTGCTGCCACGAATAAAATAGATGAATGTGCCAATAAAATAAAAGGTCATTTGCACGAATTGGGCATGGATGAATTTGTTTTGTATACGTATGACTATTGTGGTGACTTGGAATGGAACGAGGATTTTGAATCGTTAGATTCGGCTGTTTCACTTAATCTATATTTCGACTTGCACGAAACCTTTAATGGCGAAGAAAGAACATTCATCGCTCCTCGCAAAATTAAAGTCGATGGAGATGATTTGTTGATTGATCTGCAGGAAGTCAAGGAGTACAACGAAGGTGAAGAAGAGGTGTTAGAATACTACGAGAGTCTGAGTGTAGATGCTTTATTAGAAAAATTTGAAACCTCTGATATTGAAAAATGTTTTACTGAAATATTAGCTCACACCTTTAACTCTGATGTTATTTCTCTTAACCAACAGGAAGAGGAAGAAACCATTGATGAAGAATATTCTGATCCACAAGATGAGTCTACTCAATGCAATAACACATCGGGAAAGCCAAAAATGAACTTCTACGAATTTATCACTAACGTAAGAATGTCTTACGATTATTACGATGAGCAAGAGTATGATGTGAACGATGAGAACTACCTCTGCGCTCAGTTGGATTTCTCGCAATTGGATGGCGATGAGATGGACCGTTTCTTTGACATCCTTGCTGACGAGTGCGACTTCCCCAACGAAGTGCTCTGGACAATGGTCGACTATGATGGAGAACTGGAAAGAGATTCCCTCATAGATGTAGATGATGAGAACGCCGGTATGGAAATCCTTATGCAGTATCCCGAAGCGTTTGTAAAGGCCGCTCATAAGTTCCTTGCTGAGCAAGAGGGCGAAGAGTGTGAAGAAGCGATATATGGCGTAGGCGGCTATTTCTGGTGGGGAGATGATGAACTTGAAGAAGAATTCTTTGTGGAAGAAATTGCAATGTAAACAGCATCCTAATCTACACATCTCTGAGTGAAAACTTTATCTGAATAGAATAATAGATAACAAACTTAAAAACATAAACATCATTGCCTGCAGGAGTGTCAAGATTGACTATTGGGCTTTTTCTAACAGTGAAAGCTTGAAGACTATTTATGTGCCCGCCAAGAAGGCCGACTACTACAAGCAGCGCCTGCCCGAGGAGCTCCACCAGTTCATCGTGGAGATAGCACCTGTGAAGAAGGCAAAGAAAAAGTAATGAAGCTCATGGTGAAACCAAATCTCCCGGAACAGAACCGGGAGATTTGGTGACATATACCAGGATACGATACATAAAATAGACATAAAACATAAATATTATGGCAGCTTATGGAGAATTCTGCTATAATTGCCTATTGAAGCACTTGCCCTAACAACGAATGATAAGCAACCTCAATATTTATGCCGAAGCCAAGGGCCTTTCCACCACCATCTTCGGTTTCATGGATAACACAAATTTAGGGATGAAAGAAAAAAGTTGCCCCAAATATTGAATTTTTCGCCTTTTGTGATTATATTATATAAGGTAATTATAAAAACGTAGCTTATGAAGAAACTGTTTTTTGATATGGATGGTGTGTTGGTCGATTTCCAGAGCGGTATCGACAAGTTGAGTGATGAAGTGAAAAAGGAGTATGAGGGACGGCTCGACGAGGTGCCCGGCATATTCTCACTGATGGATCCTATGCCGGGAGCCATAGAAGCAGTGAATACGTTGAGCGAGTATTATGATATGTATATCCTCTCTACGGCCCCCTGGAAGAACACTACAGCATATAGTGATAAGTTGGCGTGGCTGACGAAGCACTTTGGCGACCTGTTCAAGAAGCGTGTGATCATAACCCACTGCAAGAACCTGTGCGATGGTGACTACCTCGTCGACGATAGGGCCAAGAACGGCGCCAGCGAGTTCCCAGGCGAGTGGGTGCAGTTTGGCTCTAAGCGTTACCCCGACTGGGAGGAAGTGACTCGCTACCTCATCAGCGAGACCCTGCTTCACGACGATGATGACGAGAAACTGAACAGGCGACTGGTAAACTATGCAATGGTGGAGAAGACTATCAAGATGCTTGACGCATATACGGATGTCCTTAATGCAAAAGTTGGAGAGATAGACACTAAAGAGATACTCGCTGCGGCTAAGCTTACCAATAAATGGCTGAAAGTATTGGGCGAGGAAGACGAGTCGGCATATTACATTGACTGATAAGGGCCTGCGGATACGAGATTTTCTTGCACAACATATTGATCAATGTGTTCTGGTGACTATATTATATAAGGTAATATAAGAAATAGGTAATATGAAGTACTACAGTTGTCACACGCTCTCCAGCAATTACGACATTGCATTGAACCGTATTTTCTATACGGGCAGGTTCAGGGATGCTTTTACTGCAAGGTTTCGTTTGTGCCCTCGTGGCCTGACTATGTCTTGTTGCACTAATGATGAGGATACGGCACCGACATCCTTCTGCGTTTGTGTCAAGAGGTATGGATATGAGAGTTTGTCCAACAATGGTTTTGAATACTCCGACATGATGGACTATGAGATAGACTTTGCGGCAGAGGAAAGGCTGACTCCGGAAATGGAAGAGTTCTGCGTGGAGTACATCAAGCAGGTGGATGCCGAACTCTACGAAACGGTGAAGAAACTCTGGAAGAAGTGATTTCGTAATTTCTGTAAAAGAATTGATGCCAGCAGTGTTAATCAGAACTGAATGTAGAGGAATGTTTGATACGCATAGAATAAACATAGAAGAATTTTGCCGCGACAGAGGTTTTTTGTTTCACGAGAACGGGAGCGGTGCTTGGGGCAATGACAGGTATTGGACCTATTACAAGGTGGAGAACAACGACAGGACAGTGTTCAGCATCGAATATTTTCCTGTGCGAAATCACCTTAAAATCTGCCATGCTAACTGCAGTTACCAGGGGACACCGGAATCATTGGAACACATGCTGGAACTGTTGTCGGCAATGAGAATAGATATTGGAGAATTGGCACTTGACAAGAATATATAAGGATTTATACGAGATACCGTTATGACAGAAAATGAAAGAAGATTTGCTGATCTTATAGTGAACTATGACCAGCGTGTTATGGAGGCATGTGAGTACATTAAGACCAACTTTAATGTGTCCTCGGAATTTGATGCAGAGGCAGGAACGCTGAGGCTCTATGTGACCAATGTGAATGATTCTTTGCAGATACTTGCAGCCAAGGAGTATTTGGAGGAAACCTTCCCACCGGGAGTGGTGCTAGTTACACCTTGAATAAACGATAAGCCAAGAAAGCTGTTATGTCTAAAAAGGTATTTGAATGTTTAAGGTTTAACGTTGAAAGTTGAAAGTTTAACGAGTAGGGACACTGCGTGCAGCGTCCGATAACGGTCTCCTTGTTCTATGTGAGCGGACGCAGCCGCTGCGTCCCTACAAGCGAGCGGTGGAGACAAAGTAGTATAGTTGTAGGTAAAAGGTCTTGTAACCGTATGGGTATTTCAGAAATGATTTGTATTCTTTGCCCGATTGCAGGATGCCAGGACAGGATTGTATTATCAAAGTCCGGGTTATGTCTATTCGTTCTTAAATAGCGAAGTGAGTCTTTGTGACTATAGGAAATAATGCTATGACGTAATTTTGAACTCAGCCTTAAGTTCGTCTACAAGATACTCATCGCTCATGCAGTGCATGTCGGCAATACCTTCGCTGATGAGTTCGTATGTTTTAGAGTCATAAAACATTCCCAATGCTTTTTCGTAAGAGAATCCCGTTTCGTCGGCAAACATCTTCACTATACGGGCATATTTTTGTTGAAGTATTATCTTATTGGCCTGCATGGTTCAGAGTTTTATTGATTCCACGAAATGAAGATGCTTGTCTAAAACCTGTTGGTTAGTGATGCAAACTTGGTGATTAGGACGTTTGAAACGCAGTTGGTCAAGCGCTTGCTCAAAGGTGTACACACCAGAGAAGTAGAGGTCGATAGTATTGAAAACCTGGTCATCGGCAATACCTCCTTCTATAATATCATATACGGCGTGAGGTTGCCCTTTACGGCAGACGGTGACAAAGTCAAGCCATTTGCTATCGTAAGTCTCAAAGATTATATGTGAAACTTCCGGCAGATCTTCGTCGAGTTCGTAAATATTGAGAAAAGCCTCCTCGCCTTTTCTCAAGAAACGCTGCCCGTAGTTAACCGCCTGTTCTCGGAGTGGAGTCAGGTAAAAACCTCGGCCAAAGTCAAGGTGTTCACGAGAATGACTTAAGTCGGGTGTGCGTACCTCTATATTTGACGTATGGTATAAACGTTTCATGCCAGAACCCCTTTCTTTTTCATGTAACCCACCAAGTCTTCGATGATATATTCCTTGGAGAATGTGTGCAATACATCATAGCATGGTACGATATAGTCTGATATGATGCCTGCATTCTGCAGTTTGTGGTAAACATCGCGAGCGTTCATATTCAGATGGTCTGCGATGCTTCCGATGCAGAAGATTGTAAAGTTCAGTGATTGTGGATTCATATTAGACAAGGATTAGGTATGGTTTCATATGCAAATATACTGCTTTTATTTTGTATTTACGTTATGTGAGCGCATTTATCGCTTCATTATACCATATTAATAGTTCCTTGTTTTGCATAATCTTGCAACGAAAGCTGTTTATGCGTCTATTTTGCATAAAGTTGTGGTATTTGTGGTGTCATAATGTCGCTGATGCTGCTATTTTTTTATAACTTTGCACGCATATTTGAATAAAAGGGCATAAAGGTGATGCCCAATGATATGGAAAAGCAAGACAAAAAGGCCAGACTGCAGGTTATTCGCACGATAGTGGGCAATTGCCCCATAGAGAATCAGGAGGAACTTGCGGTGGAACTGGAAAAGGCCGGATTCTCCACTACACAGACCATGCTGAGCCGCGACCTGAAGCAGTTGCGCATCTCCAAGGTTCGTACCCGTTCAGGCAAGAGCGTGTATGCCCTGCCCGGTGTGGTGTACTTTGATCCCGTAAAGACACGTGAGGAACTCAATGCCACGAAGTGGTCCCTGCAGTTCAGCGGCAACATAGCGGTGCTGCACACTCCGCCAGGGCATGCCTCGCTGGTGGCGTACGAGATAGACGAGATGAAGTCGCCCTTGCTCCTGGGTACGGTAGCCGGAGACGATACCGTGATGATAGTGATGGCTGAGGAGGCAAACCGTGAACTGGTGAGCGAACAGCTTACGGAGGCAGTACCACAATTGAAGAAACGCAGGTAAGGAACACACAATCAAGATGGAAGAAAAGAAAGATATACGCACATTCGAGAACAGCAACATAAAGATAGTCGTTGCAGATGCCAGTCACGAGAAGTACGTAGACGAGATTCTCCAGACAATCCGCGATGCTGCACGCAAGCGTGGTACCGGTATTGCCGAGCGTACCCACGAATACCTTGCCACCAAGATAAAGGAGAGCAAGGCCATTCTGGCTTTGGACGGCGACCGCTTTGCCGGTTTCAGTTACATTGAGACGTGGGGCAACAAGCACTATGTTACCACCTCGGGTCTCATTGTTCATCCCGACTACCAGGGTCTGGGTGTGGCACGTCATATCAAGGACTATACTTTCACTCTGGCACGTCTGCGCTGGCCACACGCCAAGATATTCTCCCTGACCAGCGGCGATGCCGTGATGAAGATGAATACTGCCCTGGGCTATGTGCCCGTAAGTTTCAACCAGTTGACCGACGATGAGGCTTTCTGGCGCGGATGCCAGGGATGCATCAACCACGATATCCTGGAACTGAAGCAGCGCAAGTTCTGCGTGTGCACCGGCATGCTCTGGGACCCCGAGAAGCATCATGGCGAACCTACAAGCCTGGAGGTTATCAAGGATGTTATGAAGGCTCTGGTGCTGAGGGGGATTGAGTAGAGGGGAAAGGACCCACCCCCCAACCCCTCCCTGTATGGAGGGGAGTAAGGAACGTATGAACTATTAATGGTTGGAGTTTTTCGGAGTAATCGGATATTCTGAGTATTCATGGCAAAAGAGTCAATTTAAAAGAAATTATTAACAAAACCCTCGTAAATCCTATATACTCCCATCCATACAGGGAGGGGATGGGGGAGGGTCCAAACAACATACAACATGGAAAAGAAGAAAGTAGTGGTTGCCTTCAGTGGCGGCCTTGATACCAGTTACACTGTGATGTACCTGGCTAAGGAGAAGGGCTATGAGGTGTATGCCGCATGTGCCAATACCGGTGGTTTCAGTGCCGAGCAACTGAAGGCCAACGAGGAGAATGCCTACAAGTTGGGCGCCAAGGAGTACGTCACCCTGGACGTTACCCAGGAATACTACGAGAAGTCGCTGAAGTACATGGTCTTCGGCAATGTGCTGCGCAACAACTGCTATCCCATCAGCGTGTCCAGCGAGCGCATCTTCCAGGCTATGGCCATTGCACGCTATGCCCGTGAGATTGGCGCCAGCGCCATTGCCCACGGTTCTACTGGTGCCGGCAACGACCAGATTCGTTTCGACATGACTTTCCTTGTCATGGCACCTGGTGTGGAGATCATTACCTTGACCCGCGATGGCAACCTGACCCGTCAGGAGGAGGTTGACTACCTGAACCAGAACGGTTACTTTGCTGACTTTACCAAGTTGAAGTACTCTTACAACGTAGGTATCTGGGGTACCAGCATCTGTGGCGGTGAGATTCTCGACAGCACACAGGGCCTGCCCGAGAGTGCATACCTGAAGCACCCCACCAAGGAAGGTACCGAACTGCTGAAACTTGGCTTCGAGAAGGGTGAACTCGTTTCTGTCAACGGCACACGCTACGAGGACAAGATTCAGGCCATCCAGGCAGTTGAGGAGATAGGCGCATCCTACGCTATCGGCCGTGATTGCCATGTGGGCGACACCATCATCGGCATCAAGGGCCGTGTAGGCTTCGAGGCAGCAGCCCCCATGCTCATCATCGGTGCACACCGTTTCCTGGAGAAGTACACCCTGAGCAAGTGGCAGCAGTACTGGAAGGAGCAGGTGGCAAACTGGTATGGCATGTTCCTGCACGAGAGCCAGTATCTGGAGCCCGTTATGCCTGATATCGAGGCTATGCTCATCAGCAGCCAGCGCAATGTTACCGGCGAGGTAACCCTGGAACTCCGTCCCTACAGTTTCCAGACCATGGGTGTGGATTCTCCCAACGACCTTGTCAAGAACAAGCTTGGCGAGTATGGCGAGACCGCAAAGGCATGGAGCAGCGACGATGCCAAGGGCTTCATCAAGGTAAGTTCAACCGCCCTGCGTGCCTACTATCTGGCACATCCTGAGGAGGAACGATAGTAACGTTGAACGTTTAAGGTTTAACGTTTAACGAGTAGGGACGTTGCTGCAGCGTCCGAGAACAGTTCCTAAATGAGTTATATGCGGACGCTGCACGCAGCGTCCCTACTATGTAGCGAAAGGAACGTTTAACGTTTAACGTTGAGCGAAATACAGATAATACATATAAAACAAATATTATCATGTCTGAACCAAAGAAGATGGAGCGTCCACGTACCGGACGCATGTTGGCTGGAGTATGTGCAGCCATAGCAGACTATGTCAATATGGATGCAACAGTTGTGCGTATCATTTACCTGTTGCTGACCCTGTTTACCGCATTCAGCGGATTGATAGTGTACTTCATCCTCATGTTGGTCATACCAGAGGCGAAGAGCACCTTCAATATAAATAATAATAATGAATAACGTTTAACGTTGAGCGGGTAGGGACGCTGCGTGCAGCGTCCGTAGGTTAAAGGTTTTCCACCCCCTCCGCTTCGCTCGTCCACCCTGTCTCAGGGGGACAAAGTTGGGTGGGGGACGCCAAAGACAAATTAAGATATGGTTAGAGTAGGCATACTTGGAGCAGCAGGTTATACCGGCGGTGAACTTATCCGCGTGCTCCTCAATCATCCCGAGGCAGAGATTGTCTTTGCCAATAGCGAATCCAATGCCGGCAATCCTGTGTGCGAAGTGCACGAGGGCTTGTATGGCGAGACCGACCTATGCTTTACCAGCGAGATGCCCTGGGAGCAGGTCGACGTGGTGTTCTTCTGTTTTGGTCATGGCAAGAGCCGTGCCTTCCTGCAGGAGCATGACATCCCTGCCCATGTGCGCATCATAGACCTGGCACAGGACTTCCGCATTGCCGGCGACCACGACTATGTCTACGGCCTGCCAGAGACACATCGCGAGCAGACCCGCAACTGCATGCACCTTGCCAATCCCGGTTGCTTTGCCACCTGCATACAGTTGGCTCTGCTTCCTGCACTGAAGGCAGGACTGCTCAGCGGAGATATCCACGTTAACGGCATAACTGGTTCTACCGGTGCAGGTCAGAAGCCCGGCGCAACCACACATTTCAGTTGGCGCAACGACAACATCTCCGTTTACAAGACCTTCAATCACCAGCACCTTCTGGAGATAAACCAGACCGTGCAGGAACTGCATCCCGGTTATGACGGCCGTGTACTCTTCATCCCCCAGCGCGGTTGCTTTGCCCGTGGCATATACGTTACCGCCTATGCCAAGTGCGATGCTCCCCTCGAGGAGGTACAGAAACTGTATGCCGACTACTACCAGGATGCCGCCTTTACGCATTTCGTGGTGAAGTCGCCCGACATGAAGCAGGTGGTGAACACCAACAAGGCCGTGGTCTATGTAGAGAAGTACGAGGACCAGCTGCTCATGATCTGCTGCATAGACAACCTGCTGAAGGGCGCCGTGGGTCAGGCAGTGCAGAACATGAACCTGATGTTCGGCATTGACGAGAAGGCAGGACTGAACCTGAAGGCATCAGCATTCTAGGGGACCCACCCCCAACCCCTCCCTGGATGGAGGGGAGTGGAATGTACTGCTGATGAGCAAGAATGATGCTCGGTTGCAGGTGTGGTTAGTATCATTGTTTAAATAAATAATAAAACAAAGCACCCTTATAACTCTATATACTCCCCTCCCTTGTGGAGGGGTAAGGGGGAGGGTCTTAATACTATGGAACTATTTGACGTTTATCCCCTTTTCGACATTGCCATAGACCGTGGCGAGGGATGCCACGTATGGGATGAAGAGGGAACAGAATATCTCGACCTCTATGGCGGTCATGCCGTCATAAGCATAGGTCATGCACATCCCCACTATGTCGAGACCATTGCCTCGCAGGTAGCACGCTTGGGTTTCTACAGCAACTCCGTGCAGAACCCCTTGCAGAAGGAACTTGCCCTCACCTTGGGCAAGGTGTCTGGTTACGAGGACTATCAGTTGTTCCTCATCAACTCCGGTGCCGAGGCCAACGAGAACGCCTTGAAACTTGCCTCTTTCCACAATGGCCGCACCCGTGTGCTCTCTGCCGAGAAGGCCTTCCATGGCCGCACCTCTCTGGCGGTCGAGGCTACTGCCAATCCCAAGATCATCGCACCCATCAATGCCAATGGCCATGTCACCTATCTTCCCCTCAACGAGATAGAGCCCTGGCGTGCCGAGATAGAGAAGGACGATGTCTGTGCCGTTATCATTGAGTGCATACAGGGCGTTGGCGGCATACGCATGGTCGAGGCAGACTTCCTGAAGGAACTGCAGGTTCTGTGCGAGGCGCACAACACCGTACTCATCTGCGACGAGATCCAGTGTGGCTACGGTCGTTCGGGCAAGTTCTTTGCCCACCAGCATCTTGGCATCCGTCCCGATATGATTACCGTGGCCAAGGGCATCTGCAACGGCTTCCCTATGGGAGGCGTGCTCATTTCGCCCAAGTTCACTCCCATCTACGGACAGTTGGGCACCACCTTCGGAGGTAACCACCTGGGCTGTGCCGGAGCCTTGGCAGTGCTGGATGTTATAGAGAGCGAAGGTCTGGTGGAGAATGCCTCCCGTGTAGGCGACTACATTATGGAGCAGTTGCGCTCTATGAACCTGCCCCACGTTGTCGACGTGCGCGGTCGTGGTCTGATGATAGGCATAGAACTGGACATCCCCTACAAGGAACCCCGCACCCGCCTTATCAAGGAGGAGCACATCTTCACCGGTTGTTCCGGTACCAACGTTATCCGTCTGCTTCCTCCCCTGTGCCTCACCATCAGCGAGGCCGACCAGTTCCTTGAGGCATTCCGCCGAGTATTGTCGTAAATTATGAAGATAGCAGTAATAGGCTCTGGCAACATGGGCGGTGCCCTGGTGCACGGATGGTGCAAGGCAGGACTTGCCTCACAGCTCACCATCACGGCACGCAGTCAGTGCACCCTTGACCGCTTCCTTGGCCTCTATCCCCAACTCACCGCCACTACCGACAATGTTCAGGCCGTCACCGGTGCCGACATCGTCTTCATCGCCGTCAAGCCATGGCTTGTTGACGAGGTCATGGACCAGATCAAGTTGCCCCTTCGAGCCTCCAATGCCCTTGTGGTCAGTGTTGCAGCCGGTGTGCGCAATGCCCGCATCAATGTATATGCCATGCCCAATATTGCCGTGGAATATGGTGCCGGCATGACCTTCATCGAGGAACTGGACCGTCCCTCCGTGCTGATAGACGAGGTGGTGCGCCTCTTCTCCCTTGTGGGCAAGGTGCAGACCGTGCCGCACAAGCAGATGGATGCCGGTATGCAGGTGTCAGGCTGCGGCATAGCATACGTTATGCGTTATGTGCGTGCCATGATGGAAGGCGGTGTGCAGTTGGGTTTCCGGCCCGATGAGGCTCGCCAGGCGGTGCTCCAGACCATGAAGGGAGCAGTGGCACTGCTCGAGGAAAGCGGCCGTCATCCCGAGGAGGCCATCGATGCCGTTACCACCCCTGGCGGATACACCATACGCGGACTTAATGCCATGGAGGATGCTGGTTTCACTGCCTCCGTTCTGGCAGGAATGAAAGCAAACGAGAAATGAAGAGAGTAGCAGTAAAGATAGGCAGTGCGGTGCTTACCCGCAAGGACGGCACACTGGACGTGACACGTCTGTCCTCCCTGGTAGACCAGGTGGCAGAGTTGCGCCATCGTGGCATTGAGGTCATACTCATCTCCTCCGGTGCCGTGGCATCGGGTAGGGGAGAGCTGCACCTCAGTCAGCAGAGCACCCTGGAGATGGACTCCGTGGAGCAGCGCCAGTTGTTCTCTGCCGTGGGTCAGGCAAAACTCATCAACCGTTACTACGACTTCCTTCGCGAGCACCACATCCCCGTGGGACAGGTGCTGACGCAGAAGACCGACTTCGACTCCGACGAGCACCGCGAGAACATGCGCCGTTGCATGGAGGTGATGCTCTCGCACGGCGTTCTGCCCGTGGTTAACGAAAACGACACTGTGTGCATCACCGAGTTGATGTTCACCGACAACGATGAACTCTCCGGCCTCATAGCACGCTTGATGGGAACCGATACCCTCATTCTGCTCAGCAATGTGGACGGACTGTACAACGGCCGTCCCGGCGATGAAGGCGTCAGTCTCATCCCCGTTGTGGATACCGGTCGTGATGTCAGCAAATACATACAGACAGAGAAGTCAGGCGCTGGCCGTGGCGGTATGCATAGCAAGTGCAAGACCGCCATCGAGGTGGCTGCCTCTGGCATAGATGTGCTCCTTGCCCGAGGAACCAGAGAAAACATACTGGTAGACCTCATGGACAATGCCGATGAGGTGCCGCATACACGCTTTAGAGCGGTGAACAGTGAACGGTGAACGGTTAGAGGTGAGTGGTTAGCGGAGACTCTATAGTTTCTATTGCATCTATTGCATCTATATAATATAATGTATATGGAATCAGAATACATAAAACTGGCCTCGCGCCAACTTGCCGCACTGAGCACAGAGGCGGTTAATGCCTTGCTCATGGACATGGCAGACGCCATGGAACAAAGTGCCGATGCCATCCTTGTGGCCAACGCCCATGACCTGGAGCGCATGGATCCTGCCGACCCACGCTACGACCGCCTGCGCCTCACCCCCGAGCGCATAGCAGGCATAGCATCGGACTGTCGCAATGTGGCATCACTGCCATCGCCCTTGGGCCGTGTGCTCAGTCATAGGGTGCTGGAGAACGGACTGGACATCAGCCGTGTCAGCGTGCCCTTTGGTGTTATCGGCGTTATCTACGAGGCTCGTCCCAATGTTACCCTCGATGTTACGGCCCTCTGTCTGAAGGCAGGTTCTGCCGTTATCCTCAAGGGCGGTTCTGATGCCGAGGAAAGCAACAAGGCCATCTGCGCCGTGATACACAATGTCCTGTTCGAGCATGGACTGGACCCAGCTACCGTCACTCTTCTGCCTGCCACACGCGAGGCAACGGCCGAACTCCTTTCTGCCGAGGGACTGGTGGACCTGATTATTCCCCGTGGTTCTGCCGGACTGATACGCTATGTGCGCGAGAACTCCAAGGTGCCTGTCATAGAGACCGGTGCCGGTGTGGTGCACTGCTATGTGGACAAGGATGCCGACATGGACAAGGCCAAGCGCATCGTCTATAATGCCAAGTGCCGCCGTGTCAGCGTGTGCAATGCCTTGGACTGCCTGTTGGTGCACCGGGACATGGAACCTCGCCTTGCTGAGTTGCTTGCTCCCATGCAGGGACAGGTGCAGTTCCACTATGGAGAATATGGCCGCGAATGGCTCTCGCACGACCTGAGCATACGCATCGTAAGCGGACTGGACGAGGCTCTCTCGCATATCCGCCAGCATGGTTCGGGGCATAGCGAGAGTATAGTTACGGAGAACTGGCGTACTGCCGACCGTTTCCTCCTCGAGGTGGATGCCGCCTGTGTCTACCACAATGCTCCCACCTCCTTTACCGACGGAGCACAGTTCGGACTCGGTGCCGAGATAGGCATCTCCACCCAGAAACTCCACGCCCGTGGACCTATGGCACTGGAAGAGATAACCACCAGCAAGTATATAATCAGGGGTAACGGGCAGACAAGAAATTAATCGGAAATCGGAAATCGGAAAACGGTGAGCGTGGAGCGGATGAGCGGTGAGCGGAAAAGTTAACACCCAACAGTAGGGACGCAGCGTGCTGCGTCCGCAAGACAACAGGAAGAGATAATTCAGACGCTTAAACCTCCTTACAAGCAAAACACTCTGCCTTTAGCCCATTCGGACGCTGCACGCAGCGTCCCTACCTTTCCCACTTATCCGTTAAAACATAGCATATGAAAAGTTTTCTCAATGTACAAGACCTTGGCGACCTGAAGCAGGCTTTGGCCGAGGCACGCGAAATCAAGCAGGACCGTTTCAAGTATGTGGAACTTGGCCGCAACAAGACCGCCCTGCTTGTATTCTTCAACAACAGTTTGCGCACACGCCTCTCCACACAGAAGGCTGCACAGAACCTGGGCATGAATGTCATCGTCTTGGATGTAAATGCCGGAGCATGGAAACTGGAGACCGAGCGTGGCGTCATCATGGATGGCGACAAGAGCGAGCACCTGCTGGAGGCCATTCCCGTGATGAGCAGTTACTGCGACATCATCGGCATACGTTCCTTTGCTGGTCTCACCGACCGCGAGTACGACTATGCCGAGACCGTCTACAACCAGTTTGTGAAGTACTCTGGCAAGCCCATCTTTGCCATGGAGACCGCCACCGTGCATCCCCTGCAGGCCTTTGCCGACCTCATCACTATTGAGGAGCACAAGCAGACGGCACGTCCCAAGGTGGTGCTCACCTGGGCTCCCCATCCCCGTGCTCTGCCACAGGCTGTGCCCAACAGTTTCGCCGAGTGGATGAATGCTGCCGATGTGGACTTCGTCATCACCCACCCCGAGGGCTACGAACTGGATCCAGCCTTTGCCGGCAATGCTCGTGTGGAGTACGACCAGATGAAGGCTTTCGAGGGCGCCGACTTCGTCTATGCCAAGAACTGGTCATGCCCAGGTGTTACCCGTCCCGAGGACTATGGCAAGATACTGACCGACTATCACGAGATGTTGGATTGGACCGTGTCCGACCGACAGATGGCGGTTACCAACAACGCACGCTTCATGCACTGCCTGCCCGTGCGCCGTGGCATGATTGTTACCGACGAGGTAATCGAGGCTCCCACCTCTCTCGTCATCCCCGAAGCCGCCAACCGCGAGATTTCCGCCACCGTGGTGCTCAAGCGCATGTTGGAAACGGAAAGGTGAAAACGGAAACCTGCGATTAAGCGATAAAGTGGTAGGGACGCTGCGTGCAGCGTCCGAGAGGGAAAATAAAGCGGACGCTGCACGCAGCGTCCCTACAATAAAAGCGGGGTATATGAATGCATAAGCAACTCAGGAGGCGAGCACTGTGGTGTCTGCCTCCTGAGTTGTTTATGGCGGTAAATGTTTCTGCGTTTGTTCTACGACTAACTTATGGAGTTATTCTACGACTAATTTCTTGCCCTCCACTATGTTGATGCCTTGTTGGGGAGCGTTCAGGCGTTGGCCGGCAATGTTGTAGATGTGGCGTTCCTTGCCCTGTGTTCCTGCAAGGGTGTTCTGTATGCCTGTGGATATGGGCAGGCTGATAGTGAATCTGTCGGCATCCGTCATGGTGCACTCCATCCAGCACTGGTTGGCGGCAATGTCGGTAGTGCCGCTAAAGGTTTCAAATGCCGGTGTGCCGTCCTGCATGGCAAGCAGGTATTTTGTCGCATCTCCGTTCTGGCTGAGTTTCTCTGTCACGTAGTTGCCTTTGAGCAATGACTGCTCGTGCGCCCCCTTGGCATTATCGTCCTTCATAGTGATGGTCAGGGTGTAATACCCCTGCTCCCCGTTTATGATGGCAGGAGTACCACCTTTCAGTGTTTCGCCGGAAACGGCTATCGGTGTCAGTGTGCAGGTATATGTGCCGTTATCGGCATTGAACTTCATGCCCTCGGCGGTAGCGTCATAGGCACAGGTTCCTTCCGGTACTATTACGTTGAAAGGCATGCAGATACCAGCCATGTTTCCTGCCGGAATAGTGACGGGAAAGGAGGTCAGTTCCTCGATGGTGTACGAGGCAAGTCCTGCTTTCTCCGCCTTGTCATTGCCAGCCACGCCATGCTCCGTATAGATGTTGACATAGTTTATGCCCTCGCTGGTGCTTCGTATCTTATATACGTCTTCCGTAGAAGTCTCCTCAATCAGGTATTTGCCAGCCTCGGACTCATTGTCGGAGAACATGATATGCCCCCATTGCGAAAGTCGGGGTTCGCGCAGGAACTTGCCCTGCATGGATATGGTATTCCCCAGCCCGGACGGACGTACTATTACCACCTCGTCGCCGGCAGATGTGCTCGTGTAGTGGTCGGGGGAGATGATTTTGAACCCCTCGCTACCGTGGCGGTCGTGAGTGGTGTTGTAGCCTATGAATACGGGTTTGCCGTTGTATTTTATATGGTAGGCACCATGAAATATGGAATTGCTTGAGGAGGACAGGCGTATTCTTTCCAGTTCCATGCTGATGCTGTCGCACACGGACTTGTATTCGGTGGCCTTGTTCACGGTCTCGTCATACTCGCCGTTCACTCTCTGGAACAGTTGTGGCGAGGTGGAATAGCCCGTCTCTATCTTCGGCCCCCAAGGTATCATTGTGGCTCCACCCTTTGGCTCAATGAACTTCCATTTGGGAGTGCGTATTGTTAGGGTATGGTTCTGAGCCATGCCTATGGCATAGTCGCGTCCGTCGCCCTCGGCACCGAACCATGTTGCTTCCTGCCCGGGCTGTCCGTCAGGAGATAGAGCCTTGCCCTTGCCAACGCCCACAACGCTTGCCATAACATCAAGGAAGTCAATCTGCGAGAGCAGGGCATCCCTTGTTCCTGCCTCACGGATTTCAGCAGGCCAGTGAACTATGAAGGGCACACGAGTACCGCCCTCGAAGGCACTGTACTTGCCGCCGCGCAAGCCGCCTGTGGGGGAGTGCTCGCCCACCAGTTCCTCTGCCTGGTCCTGATAGCCGTCGTCCAGCACGGGACCGTTGTCGCTGGTAAGTATGATGATGGTGTTCTCCAGCAACCCCTGTTCCTCCAGGGTGCGCACTATCTCGCCCACGCTCCAGTCGAACTGCACTATGGCATCGCCACGTAATCCCATCTCGCTGCTGCCACGGAATCGGGGGTGTGGGAAACGGGGCACATGTACGTCGTTGGTGGCAAAGTACATGAAGAAAGGCTCGTTGCTGTTCTCCTTTATGAAGTCTACGGCATGAGAGGTGATGCTGTCGGCAATGTTCTCGTCCTTCCACAGAGCCTTGCCGCCACCCTTCATATAGCCTATGCGCCCGATACCGTTTACGATGGAGTTGTCGTGTCCGTGCGAACTCTTCAGGTTGTAGAGCAACTCCGGGTTGTCGCGCCCCGTAGGCTCGCCCTCGAAGTTCTTGTTGTAGTTCACATATATAGGTGCCGTGGGGTCGTAGTTTGCCACGGTGCTGTTCTCTATGAACACGCAAGGCACACGGTCGGCTGTGGCCGCCATGATGTACGAGTAGTCGAACCCTATGTTGGGCAGGGCAGGGGAGATGGGCTTGTTCCAGTCCTGCTTGCCCGTCTGTGCTCCCAGTCCCAAGTGCCATTTGCCAAAGGCAGCCGTGGTGTATCCGGCCTCTTTGAAAACATCCGCCACGGTATATTGGTCGGGCGAGATAATCATGGCAGCATCGCCGGCAGCCACGTCTGTACCCTGTTTTCGGAACGGGTACTGGCCGGTAAGCAACGCATAGCGCGAGGGAGTACTTGTGGATGCCACGGCATGAGCGTTGGTAAAGCGCAGGCCGTTCTGTGCCAGTTTGTCCACGTTGGGTGTCTTCACCCCCTTGGCACCATAGCACCCAAGGTCGCCAAAGCCCAGGTCGTCGGCATATATCATCACCACGTTGGGACGTGCCTGGCTTGAGTTGGGCTGATAGCCAGGATTTTGTGTTGCCTCCTGGGCAAAGAGAGCGCCAGGCAGTGTGGCAAGGGGAAGCAATGCTTTGTTCAGGTTTCTCATAAGGGGGGGTAAAGTGTTAATTGTTAGAGTCGTAAATGTAGGGACGCATGCGTCCGAATTGGCAAAAGATGGAGTGTTTCGCGAGTGGGGAGGTTCAGCATCCAGATTATCTTAAAACGCTGTTTGCGGACGCATGCGTCCCTACTGTTGGGTGTTTACGTTTTTCGCTCACCGCTCATCCGCTCATCGTTTTTACCTTTTCGTTTATTTTGTCCCCCTGAGACAGGTGGGACGAGCGCGAAGCGCGGAGGGGGTGGATAGTTCATCGTTAATCGTTCATCGTTTTGTCTCTGCGTTCTCTGTCGCGCGTAGCCAGCGACTACTTCAGCGGCAGCGCAGTTTGCTTTGTAACTCTGCGTCCTTTGCGTCCTTTGCGTGAGAGATATTTTTGCACGCAGAGACCGCAAAGAGCGCAGAGATTTATTCTCTTTCGTTTTTCACGCTGGCGCTGGAGGGGTCGCAAACTTCGTTACGACAAGAGGGCGCAGAGGGTTTATCCACCCCCTCCCCCCTACGGGGTACTCGCCCCTGTCTCAGGGGGCGAAGAGGGTCTTTAGAAGAAGCAGTAAATCTGCTTCTGTACCCTCTGAGGGTCGCACTCTCTCAGTGCGACGCTGGGCAGGGTGATAGCGTTAGCCAGTAGTAACTGACTGTCCCCCTGAGACAGGGCGAATAAGGCCTTTAGAAAAATGACTCAATGTCATTTTGTGCCTTATGAGGGTTAAACTCCCCAGTTTAACGTCGGGGCTCGAAGAGACGAGCGAAGCGGAGGGGGTGGATAGTCATCGTCATCGTCATCGTCATCGTCTTCGCCTTCCTTTTCGTTTCGTTTTCCGTTCTCTAACGGTGTTTGCTTGACAAAGTTACGAATAAATGCCTAAAGTGCAATGCGCACGACGTTAAATATATATAACACACCTTGCCCGTCCCCTTGTTTTTATAATAATATGCACGCTTTCCTTTGCGCCTTTGCATATTATTTATAACTTTGTCCCCTGTTAATGCGATAACAATACAATAATTAATAATCCAAAACAAACAACCAGAATGAAGAAGTTTTATCTCCTCCTCGTTGCCATGCTTTGCGGTGTGGTAGCGACCTGGGCGCAGGAAGTGAACACCTCGTGGTCCGTTGGCACCGGCGCAAACGACAAGGCCAACATCACATGGATTGGCTTCACCGTTCCCGAAGTGAACGACGAAGGCGATGCTGTGACCGAGGTTCCTCTGAACAACATCCACCTGTGCACCAACACAAACGGTACTAACGAGAAGACCGCCTACATGGTTATCTCCTCTACAAAGGACATCAGCGGCAAGGTGGGCATTTCCACCAACAAGCCTGCACCCCAGAACAACCAGTTCGTGGAGTACAAGTTCGAGAATATCACCCTGCAGGCAGGCAAGACATACTACATGTTCTTTTCCACCTCTAACACCAGCGTAGCATCCTGCGGCCAGCGCATTGCCATTTCCAATGCAAGTGGCAACTACGGTCCTGGGGTGGGTGCCGGTGGTGGCGAGAAGACTTGGCTGCCCTATTTCAAGGTGAACGTGGCAGACCCTAACGCCCTGCCTCCCATCTTCTCTGCTACCTATGGCGAGAAGTGGCTGCGCCTGAGCAACTGCAACAATGCCAACTATGCCTGGAGTGCACCCTCTGCCAGCAAGGCAGGTACAGCACAGATGGACATGAGCCAGGAGAACCAGCTGTTCTGCTTTGTGGGCAACAACACCGATGGCTTCGTTATCTATAGCAAGACTCTGGGCGAGCAGTACAAACTCACCGCCAGCACCTCTCCCGGCAACGGTACCGTGGCTTCATGGACCACCGGCACAGCCGCCAAGTGGTTCTTGGACATGAGCCAGAATCAGGCCGAGAGCAAGCCTGGCATAGGTATTACCACCAAAGTGTCTAGCGGACAGTCGCTGAATATGTATGGCGGCAATGGTGGCGACCTGAAGTTCTACGGCATCACCGATGCCGGTTCGCGCTGGACCATCAGCCGTATCAATCCCGACCCCGTGAACATTGCCTTTGCCGTAACCGGCGAGACTAAGTATCCCGAGACAAACACCCGCATCGGCGAGTTCCGTATGACCTACGGCAGTACCACCTCCACCACCACCGTTACCAAGGAACTGGACGGACAGAAGAAGAAAATGTACCTGCCCTATGGCCAGAAGGTGAGCATGAGCACATGGACATATCATGGTTGGAAGGGCAGCGTGGAGGAGACCGAGGAAGGTACCACGGTTACCTTTGCCGGTGATATGGAGAGCGAGTACCAGTACCTCTGGTATCACAACAATCCCCCATACCGTATCCCCGCCATTGCCAAGCGCAAGGACGGCAAACTGCTGGCCATCAACGACTATCGTCCCTGTGGTGGCGATATAGGTTTCGGTCGTGTGGACCTGGTTCAGCGCATCGGCTCTCCCGACGGCACAAAGTGGGAGAAGGGCACCACCATCATTACTGGTAACGAAAGAGACTCATGGAACGGCAATGACGGCTTTGGCGATCCTGCCATCTGTATCGACCGCGAGACAGGTCGTGTGCTGCTTATGGCTGTAACGGGTCATACCGTATGCGGCAGCGCCACACGCCAGAACCCCAACCGTATGGCACGCTTCTACAGCGAGGACGGTGGCGAGACTTACCACAGTATGACCGAAGGCCGTGACTCCATATATGACGATATTACCGAGGAGTTCTACTCCCTTTGGGACACCGAGGCATACAAGGCAGGCGACAAGACCAGTACCGACC
This sequence comes from Bacteroidaceae bacterium, assembly GCA_017628845.1. Classification (GTDB taxonomy): domain Bacteria; phylum Bacteroidota; class Bacteroidia; order Bacteroidales; family Bacteroidaceae; genus Physcousia. The sequence goes on along the minus strand of JAGBYI010000098.1, from coordinate 38,670 downwards.
AGTACACGGCACAGAGTTTCTTCATTGGTTCTGGCCGTATCTTCCAGAGTTCCAAGATCAAGGTGGGCGAGTACTATCGTATCTATGCAGCCCTGTGGAGCAAGGACATGCACAACCGTGTGGCATACTCCGATGACTTCGGTATGACATGGCACATCCTGGGCACCCGTCAGGATATGCCCTTCCCCGACTTTGGCAATGCCAACGAACCCAAGTGCGAGGAACTGCCCAACGGCGACGTCATCATGTCTGCACGCAAGCCCCATGGCCGTTACTACAACATCTTCACATATTCCGACATAGAGAAGGGACAAGGCTCTTGGGGCACAGGCACCAATAGCAACATCCCTGCACCCAGCGACTGGAACGGTACCAACGGTGAGATTACAACCTATCAGGTGGAGGATGCTGACGGCAACCTCTGCAACATCGTACTTCAGTCCCTGCCCCTCGGTCTGAATGAATATTCTGGCGACGTGCGCCGCAACGTAGGTTTCTACTACAAGGACATCACCAGCCCCACCAGTTACCAGAAGGCTGGCAAGAACGACGTGGCAACCTTTGCCAACGGCTGGCAGAAGGGCATGGTGGTGAGCACCACACAGACAGGTTCTGCCTACAGCACCTTCACCCTGCAGAACGACGGCCGCATTGGTTTCTTCTACGAGGAGACCCCCGGCGGCTACTCCATGGTGTACGTATCGCTGAGCATATCCGAAATAACCAATGGCAAGTACGTGCGTATCGTAGGCGATGCACAGCCCACCGATGCCACCCCATTGGACATCACCTATACATATATGTGCGGCAACAACGTGTGGTACGAGCAGAAGGAAGTTGCCTATGTGGGCGAAGCATTCCCTCCTGTTCAGACCCCTGCCTACGTAGAGACCAGCGGTGCTCCAGAGGGTAAGGCAAGTGCCGAAGATGCCGGCAAGAACTTTGTTATCACATGTACGCTGAGCGAGGACATACCCTTCCTGCCTTCTGCATCTTTTGATGAAGGTGTGTGGTACTCCCTCACCATCCGTGGCAACAAGTACATCAGTTACGATGCCTCCGCAAAGCAGTTCCCCTGTGCCACCGCAAAGCCCAGTGGCGACAAGGCCCTGTTTGCCTTCGTGGGCAACCCCTATGTTGGCTACAAGATCCAGAATCTTGCTCTTGGCGAGGGCAAGGCTGTGGGTGGTGCAGTTTCCAATAATGCCCTTGTTTCGGCAGTAGACCTTGCCTCTGCCCCCACATTTGTCTTGGAGAACAACAGCGGCGTTCTGGTGTTGCGCAACACGGCCAATAGCCTTGGCTACCTGAACGATGTCAACAGCAAGTTAGGCTATTGGGTAACAACCCAGGCCGCCACCGACGGCGGTTCTTCTCTCGCTTTCACGTTGGAGCAGAACAATGCCACCGGCATTGTGGAAACGGAAAACGGCATTGTGGAAACAGAAATCTATGACCTGAGCGGCCGCCGTCTCTCTGCCCCTGTAAAGGGTGTCAACATCGTGAACGGCAAAAAGGTTGTAATTAAGTGAAAGCAGTAGGGACGCTGCGTGCAGCGTCCGCCAATAAACCTTGACAGCACTCTCGGACGCAGCACGCTGCGTCCCTACAAAAAGTTGAACGCCAGCGATTTGGACGCAGTTATGGCCGTAGTTAAGTGAAAGCAGTAGGGACGCTGCGTGCAGCGTCCGCCAATAAGACCTTGGCAGACCTCTCGGACGCAGCACGCTGCGTCCCTACAGGGGGGGGCAACGCCAATACATCAAACCCATTTGGGTGGTCAGGAGTAAAACCCCGGCCACCCAAATGTTTTCTGTTCGTGCCCCTTGGATATGGATTCGTATCTATGCAACAATGTCCCGCTGAGGAGCATGAAAAATGCCATCGGGACGTCAAAGGCCGGTCCTCCCGAGGACCAAGCCGAAAGAACCGGGAACTCTCGCCTCGGTCCTCGGGAGGACCAAATTACGGGGTTCTGGAATAGCCGGAGGTATTGCCGGGATGCATCTGTATTACGCTCCGTTGCATTGCACATAGTGTCCGTGGTATGGGCGGTATTAAGGACGGGGATTATCTCAAAGGTTAACAAATGTTAACGGGGGGGGTAATTACGACCAACGGGAGTAAATCTCTCGGTAAAAAAGCGTACCTTTGCGCACATATATAGCCTCCTGTGCATGAGGCAGTGTAAAGTATCTTGACAGAGATTGTATATTTCAATTGTATATTTCAGTAAAGAAGAATATAGATTTTGAGGACTTGGCTGTGGTGAGGTCGTTGCTTCTTTTCTTGATTTCCATGATTGTTTTATGCTATCCATGCCATGCCCATGGCGTGACGGATAGTGTGAACAGCGACCGCTATGCCCTTTACTATTATTGCGACCGCATAGATCTGCAGGAGGACTATCTGGACAATGCCCTGCAGATGGCACGTATCAGGGACATCCTTGCCCGCTCGCCACGCATAGACAGCATAGCCATCTATGCCTATGCTTCGCCAGAGGGTGCACCTCATCGCAACGATTGGCTTGCAAGGCGTCGTGCCGAGGTGGCACGCGACTTCATCCTTGCCAATCTGCCCAACGACAGTGTGCTCCTGCCCCAGAACATCATCCTGCATCCCATGGGCGAGAACTGGGAGGGCCTGTACGAGGAACTGGATGCCAACTACCACCTGATGAACAGGGACCGTGTGATGAAAATCATGCGTGCCGACATACCCACCGAGACAAAGAAGTGGCGACTGAAGCAATTGGACAATGGCTTTACCTACAACTGGATAATACGCCATCACATGCCTGCCCTGCGTGTGGCCACATGGCTGTGCGTGTACCAGCCCATGCCGGAATTTGTGCCGGATACGATGCCCGACATCAGTGTGGAGATGCCCACCTTGCCAGAATTGGAACCCTTGCCGGTTACCGAGGTTTCATACAAGAAGAAGACCATTTTGGCTCTGAAGACCAATCTCCTGTACGATGCCCTTAGCCTGGTGAACTATTCCATAGAGGTGCCTATTGGCGAGAGATTCTCTGCACTATGGTACCACCAGTTTCCGTGGTGGACATGGGGACAGGCCGACAACCAGTATTGCATACGCTTCCTGAGCATAGGAGGCGAGGGACGCTGGTGGTTCAAGCCCATGCCGCGCCCACAGATGGGCAAGAGCGTGCAACGCGACCGCTTGATGGGGCACTTTGTGGGCCTATATGCAGAATCCGGTAAATGGGACTTTGAGTGGGGGCGCGATATCTGTCATCAAGGCGAGCACTGGAGCGTGGGCCTGAGTTACGGTTACTCCATGCCTTTGGGCAGACGCCTGAACATGGAGTTCTCCCTGTCTTTGGGCTATGCCTCCATTGCCTATCGTGGATACACACCCAGCGAGGACTACGAGATTCTGTGGCGCGACCCGGCAAAGCAGGGCCGTTGGCACTACTTTGGCCCCACTAAGGTGCAGGTGTCGCTGGTATATCCCATTCTCCTTACCACCAAGAAGAAAGGAGGCAGCAAATGAGCGTGAGGTTCCTCTGCCGGCTTCTGTGTGCGTGTGCTATGGCCTTCCTGCTGCTTTCCTGCGAGCATCGTCCGCTGGAAGACCCCGCCAATGCCCACTACCTGCGCGTTTATCTGGACGAGAACCTCAGGAACGTGACCTTTGGTTTCTATAACCAGCAATACGAGCGCCCACATTATTCCACTCCCAGAGTTATGCGTGCCGTACTGGCAGACCCACATACCGGCAGGGTGATGGCAGAGAGATACCTGCAAAACCAGGGTACTGACGAGAAGGGCTATTACATAGAAGGATACATAAATGCCCCTCCCGGCACATATAACCTGCTGGTATATAGTTATGGCGCCCCATATACTATGGTACGTAACGAGAACGACTATTATACGATGCAGGCTTATACCAACCGTGCGAGCGACTACTACCACAAGTATATGCCGGAACTGATGCAAAGAATAGACGCCGGTACCATCCGCCAGCAGCCTGACCACATGTTCCACGAAATGATGGAGAACATAGTTATAGTCAGAAATCAGGGCGTGGACACCTTGCGCAATGCCAAAGGAGAGCACTTTACGGCACGGAGTATGGTACGGAGCTACTACATCCAACTGAAGGTTAAGGGCATTGAATGGGCACGCTCGGCAGTTTCGGTGCTCAGCGGTATGGCAGGCTCTTCGTACATGCACAGATACGACGGCATGGCTGCTTCGGACCCGGCGTATGTGCTTTTCTCGCTGAAGCAGGCCAGCAGGAGCCGCTCCTCCGATGGAGAAAGCACAACGGCAGTGCTCTATACCACATTCAGCACCTTTGGCAAACTGGCCGAGGAGAGAAATATGCTTACCGTAACCTTTGAGTTCTCCAAGGTAGACGGCACCACACAGGTGGAGCAGGTGGACATTACGGACATGTTTGCCACTCCCATGGTGCGGGATAACCAGTGGATACTGCTGGAACACGAGGTGGAGATTGCTCCGCCGGACGATTCCGTCATAGGCGGAGGAATGACTCCCGGTGTGGACGACTGGACGGACATAGAATCAGATATATATTTATAAGAGTAACAAATAAAATAAACCCAATTATTAACTTAACATTTCATTCACTATGAAGAAAAGAGTTTTGTTTATGGCTTTGACAAGCGTGGCTTTGTCAAGCTGTGTATCTGACCAGATGGAGAATGGTGCAGGTGTTGCAGGTCCCGTGAAACTGACCTTCGACTCTCCCGTACTGATGAACAACTCTGGCACCAGAGCTAATTATTACGGCGAGGTGGGAAGCCATACTTACGATGGTTCAAGCACCGTTTACACCTATCCCAAGGAGGAGGACTTCACCATTTATGCAGTTCAGCACGATGGAGATTTTGCAGGTTGGTCTGCTGCCCAGGCACACGAAATCAACAACACCACCGTCAAGTACGACCAGAGTGTGGACGGTTGGGCACCTAAGAATTCAGAGGACAACTACTATTACTGGCCCTCTGGCAAGATGTCTTTCGCCGCTACTTCTCCTGCCGATCTGGAGTTGCCCGGAGTAGCTACAAGAGCCTACGGCGCAAATGGCTTGACCATTACCGGATTCGAAGTTCAGTCTACTGCCGACAAGCACTACGATCTGTTGTTCAGCACCAGAACAATCAACAAGACTTCTGCCGACATGCTCCAGGGTGCAAGTTATTACAGCGGTATCCCCATCCAGTTCCAGCATGCCCTCTCTTCTGTTCGCTTCTCTATCCAGAACACCACAGATGCCGACGTTGTCCTGAAGGAAATCAAGGTTTACGGTGTTAAGTACAAGGGCGACTTCGCTGAGAACCTGAATGAAGACGCTACCGCTTATTCTAAGTATGTAAGAGGCGAAAATGTAAATCCTGCATGGGACGTGAAGAACGACACCATAAAAGAGGCAGATGGCTATGTAGGATTTACCGGTAGTGTAGGTTTCCCCATCTCTGCACAGTATGTTGCTGCACTTTCAGCAGCAGACACTGATGAGGCTGATGAGAACGAGGAGTCACATCAGTTGCTGCTGATGCCTCAGGTGCTGACCGACGCTGCACGCGTGAAGGTAACCTACACCGTTAATGGTCATCAGCACAGCAAGGTGGCCAAGTTCAATGAGTGGAAGGACACCTCCGATAACGAAGTGGACGAATGGCAGATGGGTGTACGCTACACCTACCGTCTGGTGTATAGCCAGGGTACTGCCGATAAGGACAAGATTTACTTCTCTCCCAGCACCGACCAGTGGGTGGAGCATGATATTGTCGTAATCGAGTTGTAATAGATTTTGTAAAACGAATATCATTTTCCCCGGATGTGGGTTCCAGAGCCTGCATCCGGGGATGACTGAGAGTCGGAAGTTTAGTTTATAGTGTACATGATTCCCCAAGTGCGCAATACCATACGCAAGGTGATATTCCTGTCGGTGCTCCCTGTCTTGTTGCAGGCATGCAGCGAGGGGGCAGAAACTCCTGTGCCACAACCAGAGGGACCCGCCATCAGGTGGAGTGTCTGCTCGGACGAGGCTCAGGTGACCAGAGCATTGGTAAGCGACGATGTCCTGCGCACCTCATGTACCCCCGATGCCCATGGCAACAGTGAAAGCATTGGTGTTTGGGGACAATATGCCATAGACGAGGGCGGACAGACGAATGTATATCCCGAGTTTGTGGCAACACCATTGACCTATGCGCCCAAGCAGGTAGATTCCAATCCATACAATGCGTGGAACTATCCTGGCGAGGCACGCATGTGGCAGATTGGTGGCAGATACGACTTCAGAGCATGCTATCCGCAAGCCCTGATGTCAAGCCTGATGACACAGATGGATGCCACCATAATTCAGGGAGGTCCAGTGAACACCTCCGTGATACAGACGGACCTGCTTGTGGCTGCTGCCCATGTGGACACACGGACGGATGTGCTTTCCGGTCCTGTGCCTCTGAATATGCAGCATGTCTTTTCGGCCCTTAGGTTCAAGGTCAGGGCAGAGGAAGGTTACGTTCCGCCAAGCGGCGATGGTGTGACCTCCTGCTGGTTGCAGAATATCGGGGAGGGAACGAACCTGTTTTCGCCTTCCGGATATCTGGTACATTCCGGCAACAAGGAACCGGAAATCACATGGTACACCTATGAATCGGTGTCTACCCCCATGTATAAATGGGAGAACAATGGTGTCTCCTTCAAAACGGAGGGAATATTATACACGTCCAACGGAACCCAGGCCGGAAAGGAATATACCGGCAACGAAGGATGGCTGTTGGTCGTGCCACAAACAATAGCGTCGGGCACACTGCAATTCTGCTATACGCTGAAAAGCAGTCCCGGGCAGGTGTTCAGGGTGAATATCCCTGCCATCACCTATGTGTACGGTATGCGCTACACCTATGTGCTGGTAATTGGCGGTGCAGGGGTGGAACTGAAACTGAGTATTGCCAAATGGAATCAGTTGGATTCCGTCTACGATATAGTTCTATAAAAACAAACCTGAAAGGATGAAGTACGGATTCATGCTCCTTTACGTCTTGTGTGCCATGCTGCTTGTGGGCGGCTGTACCGAACTTGCCCCTGAAACAGGCATGGGGCAGGGGACTTCGCTGACTCTGATGCTCAGGAATGGGGAGGCTCGTCTGGAAACAAGGGGAGTGCAGGATTTGGACGATGATGGTCAGGTATCACCACTGGAGGAAGTGGTAGATGGCAGGCGCATGTACCGTCTGGCGGTTTACCTTGTGAGCGATGGTACTGTGGTGGCATCCGAGGTGCTTGAGGGCAATGACCCTCGTTTTGGTGCGGGAAATGCCGAGGCGACCGTAAGTTTTGGCAACCTGGACTATAGCAAGCCCTACCAGCTATATGCCGTTGCAAACTACGGCGAATATGACAGCCAGACAAGCGGGCATCTGTCCGCTATTACCGATGTGACAGGAAACATGCAGGTGGCATCGTCGGCAACATCTGCCCTATGTCCCAAGGCAACGCCATACCCCTTGACGCTGAAGAAGGAAATTGCCCTGCAGCCCGGTGCAAACATAGTGTCCGGCGAATTGGTCAGGACCTACGCACGCGTACGTATAAATATAAGGAACCAGAGCAAGGCGGACTTACAGATTACCAAACTGAGTTTTGCCGACAGGTTCACACAGAGAACTGCCCCGCTGTTTGCCGAGGGCGGTACTGCCAATGCCACACCGTCGGTAACATCCGGCGATGCCGTCACTCCATTCGTGCAGAACATGATGGTTCCTGGAATAGGGGAGGGGAATAGTGTTACTGAGTCCACCATCTTTGATGCCTACATGTTGGAAAGCAATGGCGGACAGTATCAGTACACCTTGGGATTGAAGTATGATGGAGGAGTTTCGGAAACCGTCTATGAGATGGAGAGCAACTATATCAGCAACCCCAGCAGCGTGGTGGACGGTGGCCTGTATGTCATATACAACACCAATGCCAGAAAATATCTGTACGACAATGGTTCCAATAACTTGTCGTCTACTTCGTCTCAAACCACAGGAGGCGAACTGAACCATAATTGTGTGTGGCGATTTATCAAGGTAAGTGGCAACAACTACAGGATAGAGTCCATGGGCAGAAGCGGCTACTATATCAGGAGTTCTGCAGTGAAGAACAATGCCGTACCCATGACCAGCACTGCGGGCGAGAATGACTATTTCACGCTTTCGCAATCCAGTTCCTACATGTATATGAAGTCAACGTCCAGCAACTATTATCTTGCCGTGAATAACAATGGCCCGGTTGGTGCATCGACAGGCAATAGCAGGAGATACCGTCTTTATAGGGTAAATGCAACTACGGTGAACAGTGATGTTACACAAGAGGCTACCATACCTATAACAACCATAGACAAGGAAACCGGCGAGAGCGTACCAATGCAGAAACTGAGCAGGAATGACTTCGTGAATATCCTTGTAAACGTTTCCTATAACGACAAGAGCGGAGATGTAGAGTTCGAGGTATCGGACTGGAATGAAGTGGAGGGCGATGTAACGTTTGATTGATGCGGATTACATTATGAAGGACTGGATACGTATATTTGGCATATTGCTTCTGGCATGCATGTTTGCGGTGGCTTGCACCGAAGACGACCTTGCATCGTTGACCAATGTGGGTGATAAGGAGGTTAGGGTGGCACTGCCCTTCAGTTCTAAGGAACATGAAGAGGTTCGTGTTACAACCCGTGGCACCTATGACCTTCACTACGAGTCCATGGTGCGAAACATGTATGTGTTCCTGTTTGCTGATGGCATGAAGGTGTATGGACGCTATTTCAATGCCGATGACTTGGACCAGACGGGAAACAAGGAGTATTGGGAGGTGAACAATATGTCGTCCGAAGGTGCTTCGGCGCAAACGAATGGAACCCTGCACCTTTGTGTTCCTACGGTCTCCGGTGGCGGTGCCGAGATAGTCTTGGTGGCAAATATCGACCTTGACTTTATGAATATGTCCGAGGACCGCTTGGGACTGGTGCGAAGCCGAGAGGAACTGAATGCTCTGCTGGTGTCCTTGAACCAGGACCTTCCCGAACGAAATGCCGGCTACTTCATGATGACAGGCAGCAGAACGGGTGTCAGTATCCACGAGGACGGCACCATCAGCGTGGCAGGTGGCAGGATTATGCTCGAGCGCCTGGATGCCAAGGTACAGGTAAACGTCAGGGTGAATCCCACAGAGGAAAGCAAGAACCAGCGTGTGGAGGCATTTACTCCAGAATCTTGGCAGGTGATGAATTTGCCAAAGAGTTGCCTGCTTATGCCCAGCCAGAACGGTGCCGAACCTTCGGAGGACGCTTTCTTCAATACCCAGCCCATGAACTTCGAAACCACGGAAAACGAGGAGGTGAATGGCAATCCTACGGGTGGTGTGCTGTATGGCTTTTCGTTCTACACGTTGGAGAATCTTAAGTCGGCATACAGGAAGAAGAGCGTGGGTGGCAATTACCATAACCGCGACAGGCGCATAAAGCACACCGACGATCCTGAGGCGGATAATTACGGCACGTACAATACGGAAGCCGGCATGTGGGAGTATGCTCCGGAACAGGCCACGTACATTGTCATAAAGGGCGAATTGAAGATGGTTGTGGACCCAGGACTGACCACGGAGCAACACTTGATAGCAGACGTCACTTATGTAGTGCATCTGGGCGATTTTGCTGCGGACAAGGACAATTACGACGTGTGCCGAAACACTCACTACAAATACACCATCAACATAAAGGGTGTGGACAAGATAGAGGTGGAGGTGGAAACATCCAACGACAATACTCCAGGTATTGACGAGGACCAGCCTGGTGCCATGGGACACCTCTACGAGGCAGAGGAGGATATCTATACCTTCGATGCACACTACGGCCAGCGTGTCTATACCATCAAGGCCAGTGAGGTGGATGTGGAGAACATGACCTGGTACGTGCGAACACCTTTCGGCAGAGAGGGTGTGCCCATGAAGGATGCTTTCGGACAGGAGATATACAACGACCTGGACTACAAATGGGTGGAGTTTATGCTCAACGAGATGGGGACTGACGGACTCTATAGTGAAGGATGCCAGAGATACCCTGCGGACAAAAGCAAACTGAAGACGGTCATCGACGTGCTGGGGACGATAAAGACGGAAACCTTGAAGTGGAGGGCAGGCGAACCAAGCCTGTACGACAACAACGGAGAGATGAAACTGACCGTCTTCGTGGACGAATTCTATTACGACGCCAATCCCATGAATCCCGATGACTCGGACATCCTGTGGAAGAAGTTCGCCAACCAGCCTAACCGCTTGATGCACATCCTGTGCAAGAACCAGCGAAGCAAGGACGGGGAGAGTTCCCTCACGGGAAGCATTCTTACCATCAGACAGCACTCCATCCAGACTCCGTATAACATAAACATGTCCAGAACCGACCTGAAGCAGGCGTGGGGATGCGAAACGGAGGATGAGACAAAGAACATTGCCTGGTTCTATCATCCGGACGAGAGGATGAACTCAGGCTCTGCATACAAGATAACATCCTATACCCCCGACAACACATCCAAGTCCGATGGTCTCTACAATACGGCTTGCCTGCTGAATCTGGTTCGTGGGACAGGCAGCGGCAAGACGGTGAACACCAATCTGCGCTGGGACACGTTTATTGACTACTCCGGCATGGAGCCCCAGTTGAAGGGGGATTACAGGGCGGGTCTGTACTCCGTTCTTCTGCGCAACAGGGACTTGGATGGTGACGGCATTATAGACCCCGAGGAACTGCATTGGTACATAGCCTCGCTGGACCAGTTGTGCGGCTTGTTTCTGGGCGACCAGGGACTTAGTTCGGAAGCCCAGTTGTATCCCATTGAGACAAGCAGGGAACCTAATGCCACGGTTTCGGGCGGTGCTTTCGATGGTGTGTATCCATGGCGCCTGCATGTCGTAAGCAGTACTGCAAACGGACAGGTGGCAGGAAACATGCCCGTCATAGTGTGGGCTGAGGAGGGTGCCTCTACTGGCGAATACCAGTCGCATTACAACAAGCCGGCATATTCTCCTGTTCGTTGCGTGCGCAATCTCGGTATGCCGTTCCCCACGTCGTCCAGCATAGTGTCGGCAGGAAAGAACTACCCCGAAGATGAACTGGTCATTGTGGAGGAAACTACCGGTGCAATAAATGCCAATTCCGTATATCGCTTCAATTTCATGAACATGAACGAGGAGTCCTTGCGCTACTATACCACGCGAGAACTGGTGCCTGGCGACGAGTATTCCATTATGAGCCGCCTATACTATGGATTCGAGACAGGTCCGCTGAGTACCAACTACCCCATAGGCAGCAATTCCTCTCCCTACATAGCCTTGAAAGGGAATCTGGAGAACGGTATTTCGCATGCTCCCGAGGCAGGTTATCGTATCCCCAATATTCGCGAGGGTGTTGTGATGCAGTTGTATTGTGGCAGCAACACCAACTGGTGGGGCAGTAGCGGCACGTTGGTGGGCAGCTACTATTCATTCGGTTACTATGGAAACCAGTACGACCGTTCCGGCACCTCTCATTTCTACTCATGGTTCATCTATCGCGACCGTGTCACCTTGGGTAGCGTAGGCGAAAGCATAAACCGTGTACGCTACGTCAGGGACTGGCATCCTTAGGGAAACGGAAAACTATCACCGCTGGCGCCGTATTTTCTGTAGTAACTGACTCTCCCCCTGAGACAGGGGCGAGTCCCCCGCAGGGGGGGGAGGGGGTGGATAGTTTTCCGTATTCACCTTTCCCGTTCTAATAAAACGCTATCACCCGCTTTCTCTCCCTGAGACAGGGTGGACGAGCGCGGAGCGCGGAGGTGGTGGATTAGAACGTAAAACGCTTAACAGTTAGCGAGTAGGGACGCTGCGTGCAGCGTCCGCTTTGTTTGTCGTTCTCGGACGCTGCACGCAGCGTCCCTACCATGTTTCTGCTCTTGCTTAATCGTTTCTTCGGAAATTCTCTCACTTATTCGTACCCTTGACAGATGGTCGAAGGTACTGCCGTTGACCTTCGGTCTTCCTCCTCCGCACCTCGGCAATTCAAACATGTTTGATTGCTCTCGGTTTGTTGTCGGTTCGGATTTTCTCAAATAAATTTGGAAAATCTCTCACTTATTCGTACCTTTGTCGGCGTCATCAGGGGTGCATGGCCGATATTGGCCTTGCTGAGAATATACCCTCAAATGATCTGAACCGGGTAGTGCCGGCGTAGAGAGTATGAACGGTTGGTTCCCTTATATATAAATAAGGTATAGGGAACGGGCCAATTTTCCAACCAGTAATTCGTAACGGTGATTACGAACGAAGAGAAGAAAGGATTCCTATGAAAGGAAAGTTTCTTGCCGTACTTGCCTTGGCAGGTGTGGCGGGCATGAGCAGTGCCCAGGAGAGTGAGAGAGATTCTGCACGTGTGGCAGAGTTGAGTGAGGTAGTGGTGAAGGCGGTAAGTGCCCCCAAAGGTGCGCCCTTTGCCGTGAGCAGAATCAGCAAGAAGGAGTTGCAGGAGTTTTCCACCAGCGGTCAGGAGTTACCCTATCTGTTTGCACGCACCCCGGGTGTGGTGGCATGGAGCGAGAACGGACTGGGCACAGGCACGGTGTACATGCGTATGCGAGGAAGTGCCGGCAGCCGTGTGAACGTTACTATAGACGGCATTTCGCTCAATTCGCCCGAGGACCAGTGCGTGTTCTGGGCAAACATGAATTCCTATGCCTCACTGCTGGGCAGTGTGCAGATACAGCGCGGTGTGGGCAGCAGCAGCAATGGCGACGGCGCCTTCGGAGGCAGCATTGCCATGCAGACCCGGTTGCCACAGATGGACCCCATGCTGGAGGTGACGGGCAGCTACGGCAGTTACAATACATGGCGTGCCGGTGGCCAGTTCTCCACGGGCCTTTTGGGCAAGCATTGGGTGGTGGACGGCGCCTATCATCAGACACAGACCGACGGTTACCTGCACGGCACACATGGCAAGAGTGGCAGTTATACGGCCGGTGTGGCATGGCTGAGCGAGGACAGCCGCCTGGTGCTGAAATACAGGAACCTGGGCAACTTTGAAAGTACCGGCCAGGCATGGAACGGTGTCACGGCAGGCAATGATGACTACAGCCTGAATGCCTATGGAGGGGTGAAGACCTATGAAGACCTCTACCGCATGGGACTGGGACGGTTCAATAGTCTGTACGAGCGTTTCATAGAGGACTGGGACGACCCTACGGCATGGAAGACAGAGCGCTATGCCAAGGTGGACGGCAGCCTGTGGGACCGTACCACGGACAACTTCTGGCAGAACCACAATATCCTGTCTGCTGCTTGGCGCATAAACGACCACTGGAGCACCACGGCTGCTCTGCGATACACCTATGGCTATGGCTATTACGACGAGTTCCGCTACCAGAACAAGGCAGGAAGCAAGTTCGGTCTGAACTACGTGCCGCAGGACGGCAGCAGCCGTAGCGACTTCGTGCGACAGAAGGGACTGGCCCAGCACACCTATGGCGTGAACCTGAATGCCAACTACAAGGACAAGCGTTGGGATGTGATCATGGGCCTGTCTGCACAGGGCTTTACGGGCAACCACTTCGGATACCTGACATACATCAGCAACGAGGACCTTCGTCAGCACTATATCCCCACATCGGGTGGCAAGTATCAGTATTACGACAGTGATGCATGGAAGACCGACCTGTCCGTCTTTGCCAAGGCCACCTATCACCTCTCCGACCAGTGGGATGCCTTTGCCGATGTGCAGTACCGCCATGTGGGCTTCCGTACCGATGGCTACAACGACAAGTTCCAGAAGGATGCCAACGGCATGTATCAGGCGCAGCCGCTCAATGTGGATGTGACATACAATTTCGTGAATCCCAAGGCTGGCTTTGCCTGGCACAAGGGCGGACATCGTGCCTATGCCAGCTATGCTATGAGTTCCAGAGAACCAGAGCGCAACAACTTTACCGACAATGGCCAAAGCGGTGCACCGCGTGCCGAGCGTCTGCACGATGTGGAGGTGGGCTACTCCTACGATGCCAAGAACTGGTATGTCAGTGCTGGCCTGTACTATATGGGCTACAAGGACCAGTTGGTGCAGACGGGCGAACTGAGCGACATAGGCGAGGCGCTGACCACAAACATTGAGGACTCCTACCGCATGGGCATAGAGGTGAGTGCCGGCTATTCGCCATGGAAGTGGCTATCGCTGGATGTGAACGGTGCCTTCAGCCGCAACCGCATACTCTCCTTCGACGAGCATGTAAGTTACGACTGGGACGAGTCCTTCCAGGTGAAGCACTACGACAACTCCACCCTGGCATTCTCGCCCTCCGTGGTGCTCAACGGTATAGCAACTTTCCGTTGGCAGGGACTGAAGGCAGTATGGCACACCAACTTTGTCAGCCGTCAGTATCTGGACAACACCCAATGCCTGGACCGCTCCCTGCCTCAATACAGCACTACTGCCGTGCGCCTGAGCTATACTCTCAATCCCAAGAAGAACAATGCCCGCCTGAAGCAGGTGGTCTTCGGTCTGGACCTGAACAATATATTCGACAGTCACTTTGCACAAAGCGGCTGGGTGTACAGCAGTGTTGTTCCCGATTATGGCTTCACCGAAGACAACCGCTACTATCAGATTGGCTACACTCCCTCGGCAGGATTCAATATGATGGGGCATGTGACGTTGAGATTTTAGACCATAACGGACCCTCCCCCAACCCTCAACGGACCCCTCCCCAACCCTCCCGCAAGGGGAGGGAGTGGTTTCGATTGGCATTTGTCTATACTCGTAGGGACTCGGCATGAAGAGTCCGAAACATATAACATAGTAAAACATTAAACGGACACGTCATGCCGTGTTCACTAAACAAATTCTCCTAATAGCAGTACATCCTACTCCCCTCCATATAGGGAGGGGCAAGGGGGTGGGTCCGCTGGTCCGCTGGGTCTGCTGGGTTCGATTGGTCAACTATGGTACAATATCTTGATTTCTTTGTTTCCCTTCTGGGAATCCTTTATCTCTGGTGGGAGTATCGTGCCCACTGGATGGTGTGGGTGGCAGGCATCATCATGCCGGCTATCGACGTGTATCTTTACTATGAGGTAGGTCTGTATGGCGACATGACCATCTCCGTCTACTACCTGCTGGCAGCCTTCTATGGTCTGTTCCTATGGACAATGCCCGGCTATGGCAAGCGAGTGAAAACCTCCAGTGGCAAGGAGGTCCTTGCCATTACCTCCATGCCCCTGCGTGTTGCTATGTGGCTTGGCGTGGCATTCCTGCTGATATGGGGCAGTACGTGGTGGTTCTTGGACAGGTATACCAACTCCACCGTGCCGGTGCAGGATGCCCTCACCAATGCCATCTCCATAGTGGCAATGTGGGCCATGGCAAAGAAGTATCTGCAGCAGTGGTGGCTATGGTTCGTGGTGAACATCATCGATGTCTACCTGCTCGCCTACAAGGGACTTCCCTTCAAGGCCGGCATCCACGTTGCCTATACCGTCTTTGCCGTCCTCGGCTATCTCCGCTGGCGCAAGATGATGAAGGAAACAGAACTGTAGTGTGTCAATATTGAACCGTGACGCCATTCAGGGGAGGATGGGTTAACACTCGCACCTCACATCTCACGACGCTACACCCTACACTTCACGACGCAAAGCCTCTCGTCTCATATTCTCTTCGTTCTGTAGTCCTTCCCCCTTTGTATGGTATAGTTTGAATCATGTGCGTTGATGTAATAGCAGCCCCCGAAAGTCATTAGGCTTCCGGGGGCTGTATTTGTTGAAGGGTTCAGGCCTATCTCAGTTCTCCCAATCGTGGAGACTAAGGTTGAAGGGTATGAGATAGGGACGCCGGCCAGCGTCCCTATCTCAATTATTTGTTGTTTTTGCTCGGACGCTGCACGCAGCGTCCCTACTGTTAACTTTCGTATAGTCAACGTTAATCGTTCAACATTATTCGCATGCTCATCAAGCTACGCAAGTCAACGTTAAACTTTCAACTTTCAACGTTAATCTTTACACCACGCCCTGAGCCATCATAGCCTTGGCAACCTTCATGAAGCCAGCCACGTTGGCACCCTTCACGTAGTTCACGTAGCCGTCGGCCTCGGTGCCGTACTTCACGCAGTTCTCGTGGATGTTCTCCATGATCCAGTGCAGCTTGTTGTCCACCTCCTCGCTTGACCATGAGATACGGCCAGAGTTCTGAGACATTTCCAGACCGCTCACAGATACACCGCCAGCGTTGCTTGCCTTACCGGGAGCGTACAGGATCTTGGCCTCCTGGAACACACGGATAGCACCGGGTGTTGAGGGCATGTTGGCACCCTCGCTCACGGCGATGACACCGTTTGCCACCAGGGCCTGTGCCTGCTCCTCGTTCAGCTCGTTCTGTGTAGCAGAGGGCAGAGCAATGTCGCCCTTCTCGCCCCAGGGACGCTCGCCAGCCACATACTTGGCATTGGGATAGCGGTCAACATATTCCTTGATACGTCCACGGTACACGTTCTTCAGTTCCATGATGAAGTCCAGTTTCTCGCGGTCGATGCCTTCGGGGTCGTAGATGTAACCGTCGGAGTCGGACATGGTCATAACCTGGCCGCCCAGCTGGAGCACCTTCTCTGCGGTGTACTGGGCCACGTTGCCGGCACCGGAGATGAGCACCTTCTTGCCTGCTACGCTATCGCCCTTGGTCTTGAGCATTTCCTGCAGGAAGTACACGTTGCCATAACCTGTTGCCTCGGGGCGAACCAGTGAACCGCCGAACTCGCGACCCTTGCCGGTGAATGTGCCGGTGAACTCGTGGGTCAGTTTCTTGTACATGCCAAACATGTAGCCAACCTCGCGGCCGCCTACGCCGATATCACCTGCAGGTACGTCCACGTCGGGACCGATGTGGCGTGTCAGTTCCAGCATGAAGGCCTGGCAGAAGCGCATAACCTCGGCGTTTGACTTGCCGCGGGGGCTGAAGTCGGAACCGCCCTTGCCGCCACCCATGGGCAGGGTGGTGAGACTGTTCTTGAAAGTCTGCTCGAAAGCCAGGAACTTCAGGATGCCCAGGTTCACAGACTTGTGGAAACGGATACCGCCCTTGTAGGGACCGATGGCGTTGTTGTGCTGAACACGGTAGCCCATGTTGGTCTGAATCTGGCCCTTGTCGTCCATCCATGTAACACGGAACTGATATACTCTGTCGGGGATGCAAAGGCGCTCTATCAGGTTGGCCTTGTCAAACTCGGGGTGCTTGTTGTACTCCTCTTCAATTGTTGCAAGAACTTCCTCCACAGCCTGATGGTACTCGGGCTCGTTGGGGAAACGTCTTTTCAAATCTTCTAATACCTTAATTGCGTCCATATCGCTTGCTTTTATTTGTTTTTGTTAGTGTTAATTTTAATTTGGCGCAAAGTTAACATAAATCTTGTATTCTTGCAACAAAATGAAAGAAAAAGTTGTCTTCGCCCACAAACTTCGTGAAAATGCAAGCAAAACTATCTTTTTGATTTCTTTTTGACAAGAAGGACTCGGTGTTGGGTATCTTGGCAATACGGCATACAATCCTCCCCAATAAGCATGTCGTTATGTCTTGACACATGTATTTTTGTGTAATGTCTGCTACGATGTGCTATACCTTATTATATATATATGTGTTTTCATGAACACGATACATTCGTTTTGCGAAGGCAGAGATTTGTGCCCAAATAGTATTAAAAAGGTCCTCCCGAAGACCGAGGCGAGAGTTCCCGATACTCTCAGGTCGGTCTTCGGGAGGACAAGGCTTTGCCCTCGGGAGGGCTGTTTTACGTATTATTTGTGTGTGCTTGATTCAGCAGATAATAGTCCAGTATGGTCATTGCCGTCATTGCCTCCACCACGGGAACGGCACGTGGTAGCACGCACGCATCGTGGCGTCCACGGGCTTTCAGGGTTGTGGCTTGTCCGTCCTCGGTGACGGTAGGTTGTTCCATCAGTAGGGTGGCTACGGGTTTGAAAGCAACGCGGAAATAGATGTTCTGTCCGTTGGAGATGCCTCCCTGTATGCCACCGCTACGGTTGGTTCGGGTGGTGATGCCTCCATTGCCGTCGGGGATGAAGGTGTCGTTCTGCTGACTGCCCCTTAACTCCATGCCGGAGAAGCCCATGCCGTATTCAAACCCCTTTACGGCATTTATGCTGAGCATGGCCTGTCCAAGGGCGGCATGCAACTTGCCGAAGCATGGTTCGCCAAGTCCTACGGGACACCCCTTTATCACGCATGTGATTATGCCCCCGATGGTGTCGCCCTTGCCCTTCACCTCCATGATGAGGTCCGCCATGCGTTGGGCGGTGATGGGGTCGGGGCATCGCACTGGATTTTCCTCTATGCGCCCAAGGTCATAGTCCTTGTATGTGCCAGGCAGGGCAATGTCTCCCACCTGAGAGGTATAGGCACAGACGCTGATGCCAAGTTGGCGCAATGCCAATGTGGCAAAGGCACCGCCCACGACACGGCTTACGGTTTCGCGTGCCGAGGAACGTCCTCCGCCCCGATGGTCGCGTATGCCGTATTTGGTGGCATAGGTGTAGTCGGCATGCGAGGGACGGAACACATGGCGCATGTTCTCGTAGTCGGAACTATGTGGGTTGGTGTTCCTTACCATGAAGCCTATGGGGCAACCGGTGGTGCGACCCTCAAAAACTCCGCTGAGCAGTTCCACCCGGTCCTCCTCCTTGCGTGCCGTGGTAAGACGGCTCTGTCCCGGGCGACGGCGTGCCAGTTCGCCTTGGATGAAGTCAAGGTCCACCTCTATGCCGGCAGGCATGCCGTCAATAACGCCGCCTACGGCTTCGCCATGGCTTTCGCCAAAGGTGGTAAGGCGGAATATATTGCCAAATGTGTTCACTTTATTAAACGAAAATGTGAAAACTAACCGTTCACGACTAAGACGATTTTATCCACCCCCTCCGTCGCTTCGCTCCTCGTCCCCCTGTCTCAGAGGGACAATTGGCTAGCGCGGTGTTTCTATTGTAACTGACTCTACCCCTGAGACAGGGGGAGTACCCCGAAGGGGGGGAGGGGGTGGATAAAAACGCTCACCCGCTCACCTTTAATTACAACAGCATCCTCCTTCGCCGCAGGAACCGCCACAATCGCCGCCTCCGCAACCGCCACATCCACCGCAACCGCCCTGGCTGTTGAGGTAGTCCTGGATTTCCTGGTTGGTGGCAACGCGGTTCTCTACTACGGTGCCTTCGAAGGTCAGTTCCTTGCCTGCCAAGGGATGGTTGAGGTCAACGACAACAACCTTTTCCTTTATCTCGGCAATGGTACCGTTGAAGCGCTCGCCATCGGCATTCATCAGGGGAACAACGGCGCCTTCATAGATATGCTCGGTGTCCAGCTTGCCCTCGATAAAGAAAGCCTCCACGGGCACTTCCTGCACACCCTCGGGGATGAAGGGACCGTATGCCTCTTCCTCGCTGAGGGTAATCTTGAATGCTTCGCCCTCCTGCATGGGGTAGAGCTTGTTCTCCAGAGCCTCCAGCACCATGCCCATGCCGCTGATGAACTGGAAGGGCATGTCGGGGCGTGTTTCCTCGATCATTTCTATCTTTTTCTCCTCGCCCATGGGAGCGTAGAGCTTGTACTGAACTTTAATGTTGCGATTTTCCATAAATACGTGTTTCTTTGTTATACAATCCTTTGCAAATGTACGAAAAATATCATGAATAAGGTTCTCGCTTGCCTTGAAAATGCCGTGGTGAAGTCTTTTTGACGGGAAAATGCTACGTGTGGCATACGTCTTAGGCCTTTTTTCGCTATCTTTGTACACTGATGAAATACATTATTATATTAGCGGCACTGTTTGTGTCGGCAATCTGCAAGGCAGAGGGCAGTCTGTCCCCCAAAGAGAAGAATGTGCACAAGGAAGCGGTGCTAAATCCCAAGCGCGAATTTCGCGGCGCTTGGATACAGTGTGTCAACAACCAGTGGACGGGCATCGGCCGTGAGCGGATGCAGCAGACACTGACCATGCAATTGGACGAACTGAAACGTTGCGGCATCAATGCCATCATGTTTCAGGTGCGTGCCGAGGCTGATGCCCTGTACGAGAGTAAGATGGAACCATGGAGCCGCTACCTGACGGCAGAGCAAGGACGTGTGCCCCAACCCTATTGGGACCCCTTGGCGTGGATGGTGGAGGAGTGCCACCGTCGCGGTATGGAGTGCCATGCATGGATAAATCCC
This sequence comes from Bacteroidaceae bacterium, assembly GCA_017628845.1. Lineage (GTDB taxonomy): Bacteria > Bacteroidota > Bacteroidia > Bacteroidales > Bacteroidaceae > Physcousia. The sequence goes on along the minus strand of JAGBYI010000098.1, from coordinate 18,402 downwards.
TATCGTGCCAAGACGAAGGGCACGACGGCATTGGCTGCCAGTCATCCGTATTTCAAGAACCCCGAGCGCTTCTTCCATTACGATGGCCTCATGCTCTTTGATCCCGGACAGCCGGAGAACCGCGACTACATCTGCCGCGTGGCAATGGACATTGTAGAGAGGTACGACGTGGACGGTTTGCACATAGACGACTACTTCTATCCATACCCTGCCAACGGACTTCCCATACCCGACGATGCTTCGTACGGGAAGTATGGCAACGGCATGTCGCGCGACGACTGGCGACGCGACAACGTGAACAAGTTCATCAAGCAGTTGAACGAATCTGTCAAGAGCGTCAAACCCTGGTGCAAGTTCGGTGTAAGTCCTTTCGGCATTTACCGTAACAAGAAGAACGACCCCAATGGTTCCGAGACCAACGGTTTGCAGAACTACGACGACCTGTACGCCGACGTACTTGAATGGGTGCGCCAGGGATGGGTGGACTACAACATTCCCCAGATATACTGGCAGATAGGACATCCCACCGCCGACTATGAAACCCTCATAAGATGGTGGAGCGAGAATGCCGGTGCCAGACACCTGTATATCGGTCAGGATGTGGAACGTACCGTAAAGTACAACGACCTGCGCAATCCCTATGAGCATCAGATGCGTGCCAAGTACGACCTGCAGCGCTCTCTGCCCGGTGTGGAGGGCAGTTGCCAGTGGTATGCCAAGGCCGTAGTGGACAATCCCGGTAATTATGCCACTATGCTCAAGGATTCGTACCATCGCCATCTGGCCCTGGCTCCTTTGATGCCCTGGATAGACAACAAGGCACCCAAGAAGGTACGCAAACCAGCCATCATAGCCACCAAGGACGGTCCTACGCTCTTCTGGACAGCACCCAAGGCCAAGACGCCCATGGACCAGGCTGCATGGTATGCCATATACCGCTTCCGCAAGGGAGAGAAACAGAATCTGGACGATGCCACCAAACTGGTGCATATCACACGCAACACGTTCTACAATCTGCCCGAAGATGCACTTGGGCATGTCTACGTGATAACTGCCCTTGACCACATGCAGAACGAGAGCAAGGGGGTGAAGGTGAAGTTGTAGTTTTTTTAAGTGTCCTTAAAGTCCTTAAAGTCTCTAAGGTCTCTAAGGTCTCTAAGGGTCTCTAAGGTTTAGGGGCATTAATCAGATAATTGTCATGGAAAGCATAAAGATAAAAGGCGCCAGGGTCAATAACCTGAAGAACATAGACGTGGAGATACCACGCGACAAGCTGATTGTCGTCACGGGTGTATCCGGTTCCGGCAAGTCAAGCCTTGCCTTCGACACTCTGTATGCCGAAGGTCAGCGCCGTTATGTGGAAAGTCTTTCCAGCTATGCCCGCCAGTTCCTGGGTCGTATGGGCAAACCAGAATGTGACTATATCAAGGGCATTCCACCAGCCATAGCCATAGAGCAGAAGGTAAGCAGCCGCAATCCTCGTTCCACCGTTGGCACGAGTACCGAGATATACGAATACATGCGCATGCTCTTTGCCCGAGTGGGGCGTACCTATAGTCCCGTCAGTGGCGAGGAGGTGAAGAAGCAGGGCGTGGAGGACGTGATAAGGTGCGCGGCATCGTACACCCAGGGTACACGCTTCGTGGTGCTTGCTCCCATGCATCTATGTAAGGAAAATGGCACGGCAGATGTGCGCGAGTGTTTGAAGAAATACCAGCAACAGGGTTTCGTGCGCATAGAGGTGGACGGACAGATAACTAACATAGACGAGTATCTTGCCACGGAGAGCAAAAATCTTCCCTCGGAAGTGTATCTGGTAATCGACCGTCTTTCCGTGCGCGACGACAACGATTCCATCTCACGTCTTACGGATAGCGTGGAGACGGCATTCTACGAGGGTGGGGGAGAGATGATGCTCAGGTTCCTGCCTGCCGGCATACTTCATAAGTTCAACTCACGCTTCGAGGCAGACGGTATCGTCTTTCAGGAACCCACCGACCAACTCTTTGCCTTCAACTCCCCGTTGGGAGCATGCCCCGAGTGCGAGGGCTTCGGCAAGATTATGGGAATAGACGAACGTCTGGTGATACCCAATTCCGCCCTCTCCCTCTATGAAGGTTGCGTGCAATGCTGGCGAGGCGAGAAAATGAGCGAATGGAAGACATGGTTCATCCGTTTCAACTCCGAGCGAGGCTTCCCCATACACAAACCATATTACGAACTCACACAAGCCGAGAAGGATTGGCTCTGGCACGGCAAACCCAGTGACAAGGCCCTTGCTGAGTGGACACTTTTCCCCGAGGAGCAGGAGTGGGGGCTTATCTCCATAGATGCTTTCTTCGAGATGCTCAAGGCTGGCCAGTACAAGATACAGAACCGTGTGATGCTTTCCCGATACAGAGGCAAGACCACGTGCCCCAAATGCCTTGGCCGTCGTCTGAAGCCCGAGGCGAACTATGTCCGTGTGGCTGGCCGTACGATATCCGAATTGGTGGAATGGCCTATCTCCAAGCTGGCAGAATGGTTTGCCAAGGACCTGACCAATGACCTGACGGAGAACGAGCAGAAGATAGCCATGCGTCTGCTCGTAGAGATAAGGTCCAGGCTCCAGTTCCTGATGGACGTGGGGTTGCCATACCTTACTCTGAACCGCCTGTCCAACTCCCTGTCGGGTGGCGAGAGCCAGCGCATCAATCTTGCCACATCGCTGGGTTCGGCTCTTGTGGGCAGCCTTTATATCTTGGACGAACCTTCCATAGGTCTGCACTCTCGCGATACGGAAAGACTAATAAAGGTGTTGCTTCAACTTCGCGACTTGGGCAATACCGTCATAGTGGTAGAGCACGACGAGGACATCATGCGTGCCGCCGATTGGATAATAGACGTTGGTCCCGAGGCAGGGCGCCTGGGCGGACGGATAGTTTTTAACGGCCAAGTGAAAGCGGAAAACTGTGCGGACGGAAAACGGAAAACGGAAAACGGAAAACTATCCACCCCCTCCCCCCTTCGGGGTACTACCCCTGTCTCAGAGGTAGAGTCAGTTACAACAGGAAATACCGCGCCAGCAGACTGTCCCCCTGAGACAGGGTGGACGAGCGAAGCGGAGGGGGTGGATAAAACCGCTGACCGTTCACAGCTCACCGTTCCTTCCTCACCTCTCACCGAGATACATTCCCATACCCTTGATTTCCTCTCCGGCAAGGACAGCATTCCTGTACCCGAAGGACGCAGGAAATGGAACCGCTACATAGAAGTGCGTGGCGCCCGTGCCAACAACCTCAAGGGAATAGACGTGCGTTTCCCCCTGAATGTGATGACTTGTGTGACTGGTGTCAGTGGTTCCGGCAAGTCAAGCCTGGTACGCGATATCCTGTTCAATGCCATCAAGCGCAACCTTGATGAGGTGGGAGAGCGTCCTGGTGAGTTTGCCGCTTTGGAGGGCGATACAAATGCCATTCAGGCGATAGAGTTCGTTGACCAGAACCCCATAGGCAAGAGTTCGCGCTCCAACCCTGTCACATACGTTAAGGCGTGGGATGAAATACGTAAACTCTTTGCCCAGCAGGCCCTTTCCCAACAGATGGGTTTCACGGCGGCATACTTCAGCTTCAATGCCTCTGGAGGCAGGTGCGAGGAGTGCAATGGAGAGGGAACCGTTACCGTGGAGATGCAATTCATGGCCGACCTTGTCCTTGAATGCGAGTCGTGCCATGGCAAACGTTTCAAGCAGGAGATCCTGGAGGTTCGATTCCACGAAAAGAACGTCTATGACATTCTGGACATGACCATAAACCAGGCCATCGAGTTCTTTACGGAGTGGAACGAGAAGAAGATCGTAAAACTGCTCAAGCCCTTGCAGGACGTTGGTCTTGGCTACATCAAACTTGGCCAGTCAAGCAGCACACTTTCCGGAGGTGAGAACCAGCGCGTGAAGTTGGCCTACTATCTGGGCATGGACAAGCATGCACCCACGATGTTCATCTTCGACGAACCCACCACAGGCTTGCATTTCCATGACATAAAGAAACTGCTTGCCTCTTTTGATGCCCTTTTGAAGAAGGGTCACACGCTTGTCATCATCGAGCACAATCTGGACGTTGTCAAGTGTGCCGACCATGTCCTGGACATTGGTCCTGAGGGCGGTGAAAAGGGTGGCTACCTTGTTGCATATGGTACACCGGAGGAGATAGTGCAGTGCAAGCAAAGCTATACAGGTCGCTTCCTGAAGGAGAAGTTGGGGTAGGGTAGGACAGTAGAGTTTTCTCCCTGTTTTCTGGAATATACATTCGTTTTTTCGGAGTAATAAAAAGTCATCGAGAGGGCTTGCGGACCTTCCCGATGACAGTTTTTGTTAAATTGAGACGATGTCGAGAGTAATAGTGCCTGATTGTTGGAGGCACGTTACTTTATGCGTATCCTTCCTTCTGTTTGGGCATATCGCTCTGGAATCTCGGCCTTGAGGTGCTCGGAGACATAATTGATGAAAGCCTGGTTGTAGAGCATGATGTTTTCCTGAAGGATGTGGGCATCGCGAAGGACATTGTACATGCCACCGCCAGTCACGCAATAGTCGGTTGTGCAAAGGGTGTACTCGGCATCCATCTTCAATGGGGAGTAGCGACCAGTCTTGTCGTCAAGTACCTCCACCTTGGAGATACGAGCCTTGCCCACGGCCTTCGTGTTGAGATTGAAGCGGAAGCCAGATAGTTGCGGGAACTGACCGTCCTCCATGGGCGAATTGGATGTTGTGGCAACGAGGAGTTCAAAAAGTTTCGAACCTTTTATCCTTACCACGGTGAGATAGTTATTGTAGGGCAAGGCATCCACGATGTTGCCATACGTCCAGTCGCCTGCAGAAAGCGGTGCACGTATGCCGCCACCATTGTTCACGGCAAGTTGTGCCCCGGTAACGGCACGGAAGGCATCCGTTACGAGGTTGCCGATGGCCGTCTCGCGTGTCCTCACCATTTGGCGCCCGTTCTCGTCGAAGATGTCCATGCGGTAGTTGCTATGGCATATCTTTTTTGTTGTCACCTCCTCCATCATGGCCTTTATGCTATCCGTTACCTGGCGGATGTGGGCATTCTCTTGCTTCAGGGAGTCCATGGGGATGAGTTCCGTGTGCATGTGTCCGTCGGGGCGGATAACGAGTTTGCCAACGTTCTTGAATCTGGAACCCGTCTGCGTGATGAGCACCAGTTCACCCTCGGCATTGAACACGGTATCGCATGGGATGGTGCTATGTGTGTGTCCGTCCAGCACCACATCTATGCCGCGCGTACTGCCCACAAGGCGATGGCTGGTAAGGAAGTTCTTTGCCGAAGCCTCGCCAAGATGAGACAGGAGGATGACATAATGGGCACCTTCCTTGCGGGCCTCGTCCACGGTTTTCTGTACCTCTTCCACCAGGTTGTCCTCGCAAAGTCCCAGCATCTGCGTGCCTTGCTTGTCGAAGAAGGAGTATGCCTCGCTTATCAGCGTTTCGGGAGTGACAACACCTACGAAGGCTATCTTCGTTCCGCCGAAGTCCTTAATAATATAAGGTGTGAAGAACAGGGAGTCCTGATGCAGGGAGCGCAGGTTCATGTTCACCACGGGCAGTTGGCTCTCCGCCACGAGTTGGGTGAGGTGCGGTGTGCCGAAGTCGAACTCGTGATTGCCCAGTCCCACGGCATCGTACCCCATCTCCTTCATTATGTCCACAACGAACCTGCCACCTGAGATGGCACCTGCGGTACCACCATGCAGGAAGTCGCCGCTACTGGTAAGTCCCACCCACGAGGTGTCCTCGACGGCATCTGCCAAACCGCGCAGACGTGCATATCCGTCCACAACGCAATGTGCATCGTTCTCGTAGATGATGACAATGCTACGCTTCTGCTTGGAATTGCATCCGCACAGGAGGGGCAATAAAAGAAGAACCAGAACCAGATGCCGGATCTGGTTCTGGATGGTTGTAAATATTGAAAAACGTCTTTTCATTATATAGCAAAGGAGTCTTGCAAATGATATATTCCTATTGTGTCATCGATTAGGACAACAGGGAATTATTCCAGTGTAGAGAAGTCCACATCGGGAGCCTCTGTTACGTTGCCCTCGCGTGTAAACGGTGTGCCGGACTCCAGGAAGTCGTTGAAGAAACCGCCCATGGTGAGGAAGAAGTCATTGTTCTCCACACCGCCCTTATAGTCAAGACGCTGCTTCTGGTTGCCTGTTGCATCGCATGTGAAGCGGCCCTGTGTTACAGGCAGCCACTTGCCGTCAGCGGTACGTGCCCACTGGTTGCAGTAGTAAGCCTTTCTGGTGATATGGCCCATGACGGGGTTGAAGTTTTCCAGGAATGAGTATGCATGGGTGTACCATGTGGTTATCTGGGGACGGCGCCATGATGCTACGAGCGACCACTTGCTCTTGTTGTTGTCGTAGAAGTAAGCGGTGTAGACGGTTGTATTGTTCTTGTCGGGGCGCACACCCATCAGGAAGCGGCAACGCTCGCCTGGCTTCCAGTCGTAGTGCATGTAGCTCTGGCCGCCAGAACCCTCATTGCCGAAGTCGTTTATGGTTGTCTCGGCACCCTTTCTAACGAGCTGTACACGCATTGAGTCGGGAATCTCGGCAGGATTGTCGGTTACGAAGGGACTCCATACAGAGAAGAGGATTCTTCTGGGGTAAGGAGTGTTGTTCTGCATGCCGAAGTAACCCTCGCCAAAACCGCAAGCCATGTAATAGCTGCTGGGGATGTCGCCCTCTTCGGGTACAACAACCTCGTTGTAGAACCATTCCACATCTCCCTCAGGCAGAGTGTAGCTCATGTGAGTGGAGGGACCGCGGCGTCCGAAATGGGTGCTAAAGTCGCCGTTTACACAAACCACGGGACCCACATTGCCCTTCACTACGAGAGATTCCACATTGCCGAAACTGTCGCCTGCGTTAATCTTCTTGCCACGGATGTCCACCTTGACGTAACCGGGTTCCTTTACCTTGAAGGTGCCAACCTCCACAAGGGTCAGCGTGTCGCTTGCCAGTTCCACTTCCTCGGTCTTGCCCAGCAGAGAAACCTCCACCAGAGAATGTCCCATTGCCTGCAACGAAACGGTCATCTTGCCCTTGTTCATTGCTCTGAAGTAGAAACTTACAACCGTTTCCTGGTCGTCCCAGTTGCGGATTGCACATCTGCCCTCGTCGATGAAGGCGGGCTCGCTCTCGGCAGATGCCGTTATGTACGCATTGCCCGACAAGGTAACAATACTTTCGCTCTGTTCGGCAGATGATTCTGTTCCCGAGCAACTCATAGCCAGCAATGCAAACAACATTGCTGAAGCCAAAAGAGAAATTCTTTTCTTCATAATCATTAGTATTTGATGTTATTTCCTCGCAAAGTTACAAAAAAGCCTTGGAATATTCAACCGAAATCGGAATAATCGTATCTATTGCCTCTACATACATTCACAGAAGCAGCTAAAACAACGCTTGCAGTACTCTTCGCCATTCAGATATAGAGCCAGTTAAACAAATATCCTGATATGATAATCAACAAAGTAACCACACCAAAGAATATACTTATCAATCGCCAGGTCATTACCTTTTTCAGCATGGTGGCTTCAGGGAGTGAGAGTCCGATAATTGCCATCATGAAGGCAATGGCAGTACCCAGAGGGATGCCTTTTGCAACAAACACCTCTACAATGGGGACTATGCCGGCAGCATTGGCATACATGGGTACGGCAAGCACCACGGCAAGGGGGACACCCCACCAATGCTCTGCCGACAGATACTGCTCGAAGAAGCCTTCAGGCACATATCCGTGCATTGCTGCTCCCATGCCTATGCCCACCAGGATATAAAGCAACACACCGCGAACAATGCCCCACGACTCACGGATGATGACAGGCAGACGCTTGATGAAAGGTGTGCTCTCTGCCTCCCACTTCCCGCTTTGCTCCGTAGATTGAACCTGGGTAGCTTTTACCCAATCGCTCAGGTATGGTTCAAGGTGCATACGGCTCAGAATGTAGCCTGCCACCATAGACAAGAGCGTTCCGCTGACTATGTAGACTAATGTCACCTTCACTCCAAACGTACCGAGAAACATGGCCACAGCCACCTCGCTGACCAACGGCGAGGCGATGAGGAAGGTCAGCGTCACGCCCAAGGGTATTCCACCCTTTACAAAACCTATAAAGAGCGGCACGGACGAGCACGAACAGAAGGGTGTTATGCCACCAAACAGAGCCGCCAGGAAGTAGTCCAGACCATACAGCTTGTGAGAGGCAAGGTACTGGCGAAGCCGCTCTATCGGGAAGTAAGCATTGATAACGCCCATAAGGAAACTGATGCTGAAAAGCAAGACCATTATCTTTATACTGTCGTAAAAGAAGAAGTTGACAGACATACCCAATGGCGTGGCGGCATCCAGCCCGAAGATACCATATACCAGCCAATCTGCAAATCTCTGTATCATAAGCCAAGCAACTCTTTAATCTGTTTTTCACTCGGCACATAGCCCTTTACCTTCACCTCACCATCTACCACCACGGCAGGTGTTGCAAGGATATTGTAATTCATTATCTCCACAATATCCTCGACCTTGGCAATTGTTGCCGTGATGTTGTTATCCTTGACGACCTTTTCAATAAGGGCATAGGTTGTCTTGCACTTGCCGCAACCTGTTCCTAAAATCTTTATTTCCATAATCTCTAAATATAAATTGTTATACAATAATACACTCCTATTGCCATAAAGAGTATGGCTACTGCTGTATTGAGCCATTTCTGAATTACCCTCATCTTGCCATAAACATTCCCTATATGCCTTGCGCCAAAGGCTAAAATCCATGCCACGATGAGCACAGGAAGCGCCGTAGAAATGGCAAAAACAACAGGCAACAAATATCCCAACCTTGCACTTGCCGACATGGGGATCAGCATACCAAAGTAGAAAACTCCGCTTGTCGGACAGAATGCCATAGCAAAAAGCATTCCCAATATCAAGGCTCCAAGTCCACCCTTTCGGGCAAGCCCTTCGCCTCCTCTACCGATACCTGCTGATGGCAATCTTAGCCGGTTGCCCAAAAGCATGAACACACCAACAAGCAGTAAAGCTGGAGGCAAAATCATTTCGCTAGAGTCTGCTATGAATTCCTGAATACCGAACATGCTCGTACCGCTTTTCAAGATAACGATTAGAACAATGCCAAGGAATGTGTAGGCAATCGTTCGGCCCAAGGTATAAAGCATCCCTTGAAGAAACACTCCGCTCCTGCTCTCGATGTTCCTGCTTATGTAGCCAATGGCAGCAATGTTGGTTGCCAATGGACAAGGCGAAAGAGCTGTAAGCACACCAAGCAAAAATGCCGTCAGTGCCGGTGTTGCCGAACTTTCCAGTAATGTCTGTATCCACTCCATAGCATCAGTTGCTGAGCATTTCTGCAATATGTTCCAACAACACCGACTTGAACCTGTCAGGATCATTGCGGACGTTCTTGAACGCAAACTCGGTCAAGTTTATCGAACTTTCCTTTCCACCCTTGTCAAAATCCACCAGGACAAGCGATGACCAACTGACCTCATATTTCTCGGCAAGCGCCTTCTCCTTACCTATATCCATAGAACGAAATACCAACCTACCACTATTTAGTGACTCGCTAAAGGTCTTATTGACCAACTCCATAGCATTCCTCTCAATAGCTATGCAAGTGGCACAACGCTGTGCCCTATGGAAATAAAGCACCTCCACAACATCCTTCTTTGTTTGCCCACTTACACTCTTGTCCTTGGCACCTGAACAAGCCACCATGCCCATGGATAGGACGAGAATCAATAACACTTTATTCATTGCTTAAACGTTATTGCCATTTGTTATTCGCAAAACAACAAACATTATTTATAAAAAAAGAGACTTTTGACAATTAACACTTAGCACCGCAAGAGCACTTGGACATTTCCCTTTTTAGGATTTCGGTGATATAGAACTCTGCAAATCTCTTTCTTATTTCATCTCTAACCCTACGGAATTCATTCATCACAAACTCTTCTGACCCTTGTACTTCGGATGGGTCGTCGAAACCGATGTGCATGCGCTTACCTACCTTGCCCTGAAACATCGGGCAGGTTTCGTTTGCACCACCACAAACGGTAATCACGTAATCCCACGCTTCGTCAAGGTAAATGTTCACGCTTTTAGGAGTGTGCAATGAAATGTCAATACCAGTCTCATTCATCACTTCTACGGCCCGCAGATTAACTTGTGAAGCGGGCTGAGTACCAGCCGAATGTACTTCCAGACTTTTGTCAAACGATTGGAGGAATCCATGTGCCATCTGACTACGGCAACTGTTGCCTGTGCATAAAATCAACACTTTCATACTTACATATATATTAATTACACATCTTCATAACTTTTGTAGGGCAGGCCTTGATACAACGTCCGCACTTTATACAATCCGCGTGCAAATAGTCCGAATCGTTTCCTCTTGATTCATAGGGAGCGAGCTGCATCGGACAGACTTTGGCACATCGCTTGCACTTCATCTGGCATGGCGCAGAAACATGCACTCGAGGGAATCCTGCCTTCTGCTTCCGTGGTGATACCCATGCCGAGAGTGTGCCCATAGGACAGAAACTGCACCAGGTACGAGGTGCATAGATGAACCCAAGCACAATTCCAACCAAAGTGGTAACTAAAATAATATTCCAAAATGTGCGACCTATACCTGCCAGGGTAAGTCCGTTGAGATACAACTGCACTCCAAACATACTGAAAATAAACACCAGCATGAAAATACGGAACCCTTTGTTACGCACAAACCCTGGAATGGATTTGTGTGGAGAAAAACGACTGATTACCCTGTCATACAGACTGCCGCGAGGACAAAAGTGCCCACACCAATATCTACCCTTACCAACAGACATCGCTACTGGTCCTACCATGCAGATGATGGCAATCACTCCCACTTCTGGCACCAAATATGCCACAATTAGATACAAGAATAAAATCCAGAACATATAGTTTAATGTTTAATCTTTCGTAAAACAACGAACATAATTGATAAAAAAAAGAGGTTGTCATTTGCAGCAACTCTCCTTCTTGCAGGCACAACTGTCAAAGAACTCGCAGAAAAGCGCCTTGGCAATCTGCCAATTATCCCGGTTGATGCAATACTTTACCTTTGGTGTTTCCACCTCTCCCTGTATCAGGCCTGCATCCTTCAATTCCTTAAGGTGTTGCGATACTGTTGCCTTGGCAATAGGCAATTCCTCGTGAATATCGCCAAAATAGCAAGTTGTCTGCTTGGCAAGGAATTGTAATATCGCAATGCGTGCAGGGTGTCCCATGGCCTTTGCAAAACGAGCAACTTGCTCTTGCCTAACGGTATAATCCTTATTTGTCATACTCTAATCACGTTTCTTGTTCGCAAAGTTACGAACATATATCAAAACCACAAAGAATTATATGATTATTTTTCATCTTCACATTAAAATTGTACCTTTGTGGACAGAAACAACTGGCCAGAGATGATTAGCAAAAGCAATATGAAACACCTTTGGACGATAATCCTTGCGTGCATGCTCCTCTGTTCGTGCACAAACGGCAGGACGGGCGAGGCCACAGAGGGAGACACCCTGTCCTTGCGCCATGCACGGCATGTGTGTGCCGTAAAGTGCGCAGATATCGTGAGCATAGACATACGCAATCCGTGGGATACCACCGCCCTGCTGAGAAGCATCCAGGTGAAGGTTCCCGTAAAGTGTGCCGCCATATACACAGCCACGCATGCAGCATTGCTGGAGGAACTGGGGGTAAGTGAGCACATCGGGGGAATCTTCGACACCAAGTATCTCAGGAACTCCCATCTAAGGGAGGACATCGCCAAGGGTAATATACGCGACCTGGGCACGAGCAATGCCGTGAACATAGAGCAGGTGATGGATCTACAGCCCGACCTGCTCATGCCCTCGCCCTACGAGAGTCAGGGCGGTTACGGACGACTGGAGCAGATGGGCATCCCCATCATGGAGTGTGCCGACTACATGGAGGTGTCGCCCCTGGCACGTGCCGAGTGGATAAGGGTGTATGGCATGCTCTTCGGTGTGGAGCAGCGGGCAGACTGTCTTTTCAATGAAATAGAGCAAAGATACAACGGGTTGAAAAACTTGGCATCTACGTGCAAGGAGCGTCCTCGCCTGCTTACCGAGCGTCCGCTGAGCGGCACATGGCATGTGCCCAACGGAGAGAGCACCACGGGCATACTCTACCGCGATGCTGGTGCCGACTATCTCTTTGCCGACATCCCCGGTAGCGGAGCCAGTGCCCTAAGCATAGAGATGGTGCTGAACAGAGCCATGCATGCCGACCTATGGCTCATAAAGAGTTTCGGCCCTCTCACCAAGGAGCAGATAATAGACGACACACCTGCATGCAAGCACATCCCGGCACGCCTGCTGGTGTGCAATACAGAAGAGGTGCCCTTCTTCGAGGAAACACCTTTCCACCCCGAATATCTCTTGGAAAACCTGATAAGCGTACTCCACCCCGAACTGGGAGTGAAAGCAAAGCACGAATACTTTAGGTAAGACCCTCCCCAAAAAATATGACAACACAATACATTGCCAAAGCCCGTACAATACTTCTCATTGCCCTACCCCTCCTATTGATGGTGGCAAACATCCTGTGGGGTTCGCTGGACATACCACTTAGCGCCATGCCCGACATACTCCTGGGCAGGGAGATAGAGGGACACCCCTCGTGGTCGTACATCGTGTGGCATAGCCGTGTGCCCCAGATGCTTACCGCCACCTTCTGCGGTGCGGCACTTGCCACCTGCGGCTTGCTCCTACAAACGGCCTTCCGCAATCCCTTGGCAGGTCCGTCCATACTTGGCATAGATAGCGGTGCCAGCCTTGGTGTGGCGGTGGCGATGATGCTCTTCGGTGGTAGCATGGCAATGGGGGGACTGTCTCTTGGCGGTTACATGCTCAGCATCATGGCGGCACTGGCTGGTGCCATGGCTATAATGATTCTGCTTTCCGCCCTCAATGCCCTGCTCAGGAGCACGGTGATGCTGCTCATCACAGGTGTCATCATTTCCTATATCACGGGAAGCCTGATTTCCCTGCTCCAGTTCTGGGCAAGCCATGATGGCCTTCAGGCATACGTGCTCTGGGGTATGGGCAATTTCTCCAGTGTCAGCATGGAACGCCTACCCTTCTTCATCGGTTTGGTGTCATTGGGACTTGTCATGGCTCTGCTGATGATGAAGTCTTTGGATGCCCTGCTCCTTGGCGACCGCTATGCGCAGAACCTGGGTGTGAACACCACACGTACGCGCCACATGCTCCTGCTTGCCACGGGCTTGCTCTCTGCCATCACTACAGCCTTCTGCGGTCCTATCAGTTTCATAGGCCTTGCCACACCGCACATGGCACGCTTCTTGTCTTCATCGGGTTCCCACCGCTCTCTTTTGCCGCACACCATTGCCCTGGGTGCAAGCATTGCCTTGGCATGCAACCTTCTTTGTAACCTCCCAGAAAGCAGTGTCCTGCCTATAAACGTACTGACGCCCCTAATAGGAGCGCCAGTAATCGTCTATCATATCCTTGCCCCGACGTTGAATTCAAGAAAGGTACGGGGCGAAGAAAAGTAATTTGTATTACTTCTTGTAGAAGGGAGTGTTGTAAACCAGACGTACGCCGTTTTCGGTGGGGCTAACAACCAGAGTGGTGCCGTCCTCAGAAACTGAATAGGTATTGGTCTGACCGCCCTTTGCTACGTGGTAGATTACGTTGAACATCTTTGAAACCGCATTGAAAGCGTCCTTCTCTGCCATGGGAACCTCAACAATAAGCTGACCCAGCTTGCCGGCCTCCTTCACGTTCTTCCAGTTCAATGACAGGGAAATCTCTGTGCCGCGGCACATGCCAGTGAATGCATCCTTTTCCTCGTTGTAGGAATAACCACGCTTTGCAATCTCGGCAGAGATCTTGTTCACACTGGCATTCAAGTTGATGCCGTCAAATTCAAATGCGCTGGCGCTCAGTGTCATAACCATAGCGGCCAGTACTACAAACAACTTCTTCATAGTTTGTTGATTTTGTTTTGTTTAATTTAATTTGTTGTTATTGTTGTTATTGTTCTTTTTGTTTTCCTTAAATATATGAGCGGCTTTCGCCCAAAAATGCATCTATGGCGCCCGCTTCTTGCAATTCCTGCGGGGTGCCTATTGTCATGCCTCCGTCCTGCATGAGCCAAAGCACGTCGGCCGTCTTCAGTGCTATGCCCACATCGTGGGTGGACAGGAGTATGGCTTTTCCCTGCATGTGCGCAAGGTCCCTGAGCAAGAGCATCAGTTCCACCTTGGACGGAAAATCCAGGAATGCCGAAGGTTCGTCCATCAATATTATCGGAGTTTCCTGAGCCAACGCCTTGGCTATCATCACCTTCTGCCGTTCTCCATCGCTCAGCGACTGGAAGGCACGGTTTGCAAACTCCTCGGTGTGCGTCAGGCTCATAGCCTTGTCCACCGTTTGTTCATCCTCTGCCGTCAGCCACCCGAAGTAGCCCGTATATGGGTGTCTGCCCATCGCCACGACTTCCCTCACACTGAGGCCCATGGCATCCATGCGTTCGGTCAGCACTACGCCCAGGGTTTCAGGACTTACGTCGTCCATCTCTCCTGCCAGAGGTTTCTGGTATCCTGCCAGAGTTCTGAGCAAGGTGCTCTTGCCTACTCCGTTGGGGCCCAAGAGACAAGTCACCTTGCCTGCACACAATCCGGCGGTCAAACCGGATGATACCACCCTGTTGCTATAACCCGTGGAAAGGTCTGCAAAGGAGAGTGCTGGAGTGCCTATGAGCATTTTTCATGTATAAACTTGGGCGCAAAGTTAACAAAAAGCCATCAAAACAATGCAAAAATGCTAAAGAATTATCAAAATTATACTAAAAGTGTATCAATACGGGGTGTTTTTCTAACATAAAGCACTACCTTTGCATAGTTTTAAGACTCAAAAGCACGATGATAAAGAAGATTCTACTTGCACTGACCCTGATTGTTTCCGCCTTCATTTCAGGCAGCATTCAGGCACAGGAAGGTCCCCTCACCCTCAAGTCCATCACCAACGGTTCGTTTGGTGCACATGGCATATATGGTGTAAATCCCCTGCCCGACGGCGAGAGTTACAGCCAACTGGTGGACGGCAAGAGGATTGTGGTAAGTTCGTTCAAAACAGGCGAGCAGACGGGTGTCCTCTTTGATGCGGACAACACCAAGGGCAAGGTGAAACTTTCACGCATAGACGGCTACACTCTTTCACCCAACCAGAAGAACATCCTTCTGCGCACACAGACACGCGGCATCTACCGTCATAGCACCACCGCCGTATATTATATATATAATGTACAGAACCGCACCCTGGCTCCCCTTTCCGATGGCGGTCCTCAGGAGTGCCCCCTCTGGAGCCCCGACGGCAACATGGTGGGCTTCGTGCGCGAGGGCAATCTCTTCCTCGTGAAACTGCTCTTCGACAATGCCGAGGTGCAGGTTACCAAGGACGGCAAGTTCAACAGCATCATCAACGGCAAGGCCGACTGGGTGTACGAGGAGGAGTTCGTCACCAATCGCAGTTTCGACTTCAATGCCGATGCCACCATGCTGGCATGGATTCGCTACGACGAGTCTCAGGTGCCCCTGTTCTCCTTCCCCATGTACAAGGGCATGCTGCCCGAGATGCAGGAGAATGCCGAATATCCCGGTGCCTACGAGTACAAATATCCCATTGCCGGACAGCCCAACAGCAAGGTAACGGTACACACCTTCGACATCAAGAGTCGTGCCACACGCGAGGTGAAGGTTCCCCTGGAGGCCGAGGGCTATATCCCTCGCATCAAGTTCAGCAGCGACCCCAACAAGCTGCTCATTCTCACGCAGAACCGTCATCAGGACAACCTGAAGGTGTGGGCAGCCAACCCCCGCTCCACCGAATGCCGCTGCATCGTATCCGACGAGGTGAAGCCCTACGTGGCCGACAATGCCTATACCCTCTTCACCACCATACAGGACGGTTTCATCCTGCTTAGCGAGCGC
Organism: Bacteroidaceae bacterium; assembly: GCA_017628845.1. GTDB lineage: Bacteria > Bacteroidota > Bacteroidia > Bacteroidales > Bacteroidaceae > Physcousia. The sequence goes on along the minus strand of JAGBYI010000098.1, from coordinate 2,321 downwards.
TCTGGCTATGCACACCTGTACCAGTACAACCTTCTGGGCACACAGAAGCGCGAGATTGGCAAGGGACAGGACATCATTACCGACTTCTACGGATACGACGAGAAGACCGGTACATACTACTATCAGGCCAAGGACGGCGGTCCTCTGCGCACCGGTGTCTACAAGTGCGATGCCAAGGGTAAGGTAACCCCCATCAGCACCGAGGCAGGCCAGAACTCGGCCATCTTCTCCACCAACTTCAAGCACCTGATGCTCACACACCACTCTGCCGCCACACCTCCCACCTACACCCTGCGCAACGACAAGGGCAAGGTAACAAAGACCCTTCAGGACAATGCTGCGCTGAAGCAGAAGGTGGACGGCATGAACCTGGCAAGCATAGAGTTTTTCCAGTTCCAGACACAAGACGGCGTGGACCTGAACGGCGTCATGGTAAAGCCTGCCAACTTCGACGCCAGCAAGAAGTACCCCGTCATCCTCTTCCAGTATAGCGGTCCTGGTTCCCAGCAGGTACAGGATTCTTGGTACGTGGGTAACTGCTCTGCCGCCCTCCTGGAGAGATACATGGCTCAGGAAGGGTTCGTCAGTGTCATCGTGGACGGTCGCGGTACTGGAGGCCGCGGTGCAGAGTTCGAGAAGCAGACCTACCTGAAACTGGGCCAGCTTGAGAGTCACGACCAGGTGGAGACAGCCATCTACCTGAGCAAGTTGCCCTGGGTTGATGCCAAGCACATAGGCATCTGGGGATGGAGTTTCGGCGGTTTCAACACACTGATGAGCATGTCCGAGGGACGCCCCGTATTCTATGCCGGCGTAGCGGTAGCACCTCCCACCTCTTGGCGCTACTACGACACGGTTTACACCGAGCGTTTCATGCGCACCCCCAAGGAGAACCCCGAGGGTTACGATTGCAGTCCCATCTCTCGTGCCAAGAACCTGAGCGGAAGCCTGCTCATCATCCACGGTTCAGCCGACGACAATGTGCACTACCGCAATGTGGCAGAGTACACCGAAGCCCTCGTACACGCCGACAAGGACTTCCGCCAGCTCACCTACACCAACCGCAACCACTCCATCTACGGTGGCAACACCCGCAACCATCTCTTCCGCCAGTTGGTAAATCACTTTAAGGAAAGCATGAAGTAAACGGAAAACGATAAGGCCTCGTAGCTTAGTTGTATAGAGCGTCGGATTCCGGTTCCGAAGGTCCTGGGTTAGAGTCCCAGCGAGGTCACTAAAAGCAATCAGGAAGAAGGCACCATAGCCCTCTTCCTGATTTTTTATATGGTTCAAGAATGAAGTTCATGTAAACCACACTCTCATAATTCTCCTTTGCCTTTTTGGGGACGATGCATGTCTTTCCGCATTGGCGAATACCTTTTATCACAAGTGGTTTCTTGGATTCAGAGGTTTTCCACTCAACCAAAACTGACTCAATTTTTCTTTTCTGCATCGTATTAGATCAAGTGCAAAAATACATTTTTTTCAAGCGAATAATTTGACGCGCCAACATTTTTTTAAGAAGTTCAATACACTTTTCCTGCCGAGAATGGCAGTAAATTGGCACAAGAACGCATGCCTGCCATGCGAAATGTCTGCACGGGTGTCACCTTTTCTTCGTAAGAATCGTTATATTTGTGAGCAAGCTCAAGAAAACGATTTATAAACCTATAACAACAAAACAAGATTATGGAAGTATTGGAAGAAATTGGTGGCATGTTGGAAGAAATCCTTATCCCTATCAGCATCTGTGTAATAATGCCCATCACAATGGTGTGGCTGAACCTTCGCAGTAAGAAACAGGCAGACAAGAACCGTACAGACATCATTCTGGCGGCCTTGGAGAAGAATCCAAACATCGACCTGGAGGAGTTAATGCAGAAGATTACGCCAAAGAGTGCAACTCTAAAGGAGAAATTGCTGAAGAAACTTATGTGGGGCAGTGTTATCTCTGCTATCGGTATTGGTTTTCTGGGATATGCCCTATATATGGACTTCGTAGGTGGCATGTCTGTAGAGGATATGGAAAGGTCTTACTTCTGCGGTGGCATTACCATGCTCATAGGTCTGGCCATACTGCTTGTCTTCTTCATTAGCAAGAGGATGATGGCAAAGGAACTGGAGGCTGAGACCAACAAGAAATAACCGTCTGTCGCAAAGCAAAAAAACATGAACAGAGAGGAGTTCATTGCACACATACGGGGCGAGCAGGAGCAACTGAGGCGATTCCTGCTTGCCCTATGCCTGGGTAACCGCGATGAGGCTGACGACATAGCGCAGGAAAGTCTTGTCAAGGCCTATCTTTCCTCCAGTGGGTATCG
>JAGBYI010000097.1 GCA_017628845.1 Bacteroidaceae bacterium | reverse complement strand
TTCATTTTCATTTCTATCATTTATAAAAAATTTAATATCAGAAATTTCTGCAAAAGTATATTCTTTTATTAATATTTCACCATTAATATATACATAAACCATTTCATTTTCAAAATTAAAAATAATTCTAGTATGATTATCTATTAATGCAATATTACCATCAATAATATTTTGACTATTTTTTTAATATATTCTTTACTAGATATAGATAATTTTTGATCTTTAAAATAATTAAACTCATTCAAAATCTCAAAAGTACATTTATGATTTATTTCTAATTTTGCACTTAAATCCAATTTTTCTTCATTTGCTCCTTCAATTTTCAAAGTGTCTTTATTTATATAAAAATCTCTATTTATTTGATATTTTTTCAATTTATCATATTCAAAAAGAATAACATCATTCAAAAGTTTTTTGTCAGATAAAAATTTTTTAAAATCCCTAGATTTGAGTATTCCTTTAACATCATAGACTATACCATTTTTAATAAAAATAGGCCTAAATGCTGTTACTCTATCTACAATTAACTTTAAAATAAATTCTTGTGCTTTTAGCGAATCAATTTTTGACATTCTCCCACTCCCTTTATTTTTAATTAGGATATCTTAAGTTATATCTATGTAATATATTTTATAATAACCCCCTGTAACCACACGGCTACAGGGGGTTATTTTTTATATCACAGACGCTTCATAAGGTCGTTGATGTTTAGATCGAGAACACTACAAATTTTAAGAGCCAGTGTGAAATAAATCTCTCGCTGGCCGGCTTCAATCATTGTGTAGTACGAACGGCTGACACCGAGCTTTTCGGCAACGTCAGCCTGTACAAGACCTTTTCTTTCTCGCGCTTCGCGGACAAAGGTACCGAACGCTGTTGCGACTTCTTCTTTCTTAAAATCTTTCATTCTGTTCACTCCTTTGGCAAAATTTAACGAATAATACAGCAGAAAATCAGCGAAACGACGAAATTATTTTTTTCGCAAAAAGGGTATTGCGTTTTTCGAAAAAACTTTTATTATAAAAACGTGGTCACTGTCCGTGACAAAAAGGAGGTTGTGATTTGCTGTTTGTTTACCCCCATCTCGTTCAGCTAATGAAGGAGCGAGACATGGATTACACGGATATTGCTGATATTTTAGGCATCAGCAAGTATGCGGCGTATCGGAGACTGCGTGGGTTCGCGGGTTGGAAGCTGCATGAAACCATCTGTTTGTGCCAGTATTTCGGCACTTCCGATACTGCTTGGTTGTTCCAATGTAACTGTGAGTGATACTATATCGCAAAAATTGTAAAATTTCAAGAAGGGTGGCGACTAATATTTGCGAAATCTGCAAAAAATCACCTTGCGATGCTCGGTGCCCAAATGCCCCTGAGCCTCCGCTGGTACACGAGTGCGAGTCGTGTGGGGCGGAGATTAGAGAGGGCGATACCTACTACAAGCTCGACGGCATCCCGTACTGCGAGGAGTGCGTCGAGGCAGCAAGAGAGGAGGCGGAACCGACTTATGGTTTTGAATGAGAGTACATATTACAACGAGGAAGCCAGCCGGGAGTTCATGAGCGTTTCGCAGTTTAAGAATTTTCAGAAATGTGAAGCGGCAGCTATGGCTGAGCTAAAAGGCGAGTATGTTCCCGAGCGGGGGAGAGCGCTGTTCCTTGGCAGCTACGTTGACGAGATGCTGACCGGGACGAAGGAGTCTCAGTATAAGTTCGTCGATGAAAACCGGGCAGAACTGTTTCAGAAAAACGGCAAAGCGTATGCAGACATTGCGCAAGCGACCGCCGCTATCAAGCGGATACGAGAACAACCGCTGATGATGAAATATCTGGGTGGTGAGCATCAGGTGGTCATGACCGGCGAAATCGAGGGTGTGCCGTTCAAAATCAAGATGGACAGCTACAAGCCGGGAGAGTTCATTGCGGATCTCAAGTATATGGCGAGTCTGCGTAGTCCTAACCTGTTCCAACCGATGATTAGCTACTGGGGTTATGACATTCAGGCCGCTTGCTACCAAGAAATCGTCCGCCAGAACACAGGCAAGCAGTTGCCGTTCCTGTTCGTGGTAGCCACGAAGGAGAAACCTGCGCACCTCGCTGTCGGCGAAATCAATCAGTGGAACATGGACGCTGCGCTCGAAACCGTCCGCAAGAATATCAAGCGATACCAAGCCATCAAAAATGGTGAAATCGAGCCGGAACGATGCGAGGACTATGGGTGCGATTACTGCACCACAACCAAAATCATCACAGAACCGATCGACACCGACTTGTTCGGCATGAGCCGAGCGCAGATTCGGATCTCGAAAGGGGAAGTGTGATATTTTTTTCGCCCACCATGTCACGGTGGGTAACAACGCAAAATTTTTTACCCCTAAATGTCACTGTGGGTAACTATTGGAGGAAAAATAATGGCAGTTTTGTGTTTATACGGTCAGCCGGGAAGCGGTAAGACGGTCAATTCAACTCGTCTGCCCGGTAAGACCTTGCTCATCAGCAGTGATAACTCGGCACTGGTGCTGAGAAACTTCGACCGTCCCAATCTGACGGTGAAACCCGCGAGCAACTTCAAGGAGTTCGTCGACAGCTTCGAGGCGGCAACCCAGAGCAAGCAGTACGACAACATCATCGTGGACTGTCTGACAGACCTGATTGATGCCTATATCGTTGAGATCCGCGAGAACGGCTTCTCCGGCGATATTCGCCAGTATTACCTCGCCATCTACACGAAGGTGAAGTACCTCGCTCGAAAGGCAGCGTTCTGTGATACGAATGTGGTGTTTAACTGCTGGGAGGATGTTGAGACGGTGACGCTCCCGACCGGCGAAATCGGCAACCGTGTGTCGCCTCTGCTCCCGGCGAAAATCAAGCAGAATGTATGCGGCCTCTGCTCCGTGGTGGCATGGGTCACATCTGCGGAGAAGGACGGCAAGAGGCAGTGGTACTACGTGACCGAAGGCAGCCCGACCATCATGGCGAAAGACCAGCTTTACATGCGAAAGAACTGTTTGCCCGAAAACGTATTTACTGCACCGGAGGTGAAGAAATGAACGACCGTTTTTGGAAAATCTACAATGCCTATATCGAACGAGATGGCTGCGACCAGTTGAGGAATTGGCTTCTGTCTACGGATCTCGAAACAGCTCCTGCCTCCACGAAGTTTCACGAGGCATATTCCGGCGGTCTTGCGGATCACAGCGTAAAGGTTTTCGACGAATTGGTTCGTCTGCTCAAATCCTACCCAGAGGTTAAAGTAACGGCGGAAACGGCGGCCGTCTGCGCTCTGCTTCACGATGTTTGCAAGCTGAATTGTTACAAAACGGAAATGCGTAACAAGAAGGATGAATACGGCCGTTGGGTTCAAGTACCGTTTTATACATTCAACGAAGACTTCGCTTTTGGCGGACACGGCAGCAAGAGCGTGTATCTTATTCAGCGGTTTATGCCTCTTACCGACGAAGAGGCTGTTGCTATTAACTGCCACATGGGCGCGTCCGCACAGGATTACAGCGTATATGACGCTTATCGCCGGTTTCCTCTTGCTTTCCTTTTGCACACGGCCGACATGGCAGCAACAATCGATTTTGAATTAGTACCGGAGGTGAAGAAATGATGATGGATTATGAAAAGTTCGATGTCGTAAGCCGAGAGCGCTACGACGAGCTGCTCCACAAGGAAGCACTGCTGGAGTCTATCGAGAAGCTCTACAACCGAATGTCTGAGTATGCATTCCGTGATGCGGTTGGCTATCTGCTGAAGTCTGCACCCTCGTCGGAAACGGTGAAGACCGATGAATAAGTACAGAATCGCATATCTGGTGACCGTGGCTGTGTGGTTTTTGTTCGTTGTGGCGCTCCTAATCCACGGCAGACCGAGGACGGAGACGGAGGTATCCGAGCCACAGCCACAGCCGGACCCGCCAGCGGTCGTTCGAGTAATCCCGAAGCCCATCGTAGCCACAGTGGCGAACACGGATGCGGAAGCGGTACCGATGGAACGCGATCCGGTGCGAGACGACATCCCTCTGAGCGCAGAGAATCAGCGTTTGCTGTGGCAAGCCTGTGAGGAGACCGGTGTTACTTACGAACTCGCGCTGGCTGTTATCTGGAAGGAGACAAACTTCCGAAACATCAAGGGCGATGGCGGTGACAGCGTCGGTTATATGCAGGTACAGCCACGTTGGCACAGCGACCGCATGAAGAAACTCGGTGTCACGGATCTCACAGACCCGTACAGTAACTTCCTTGTGGGCTGTGATTATCTCGCAGAACTGGCAAGCAAAGACCGTGGAATCGAGTGGGTGCTACACGCCTACAACGGCGGCATGAGCTACGCAAACAAGCTGGCGAAAGCCGGGAAGGTAAGTCAGTACGCAAAAAACGCACTCAATTATATGAATATTTTGACTATGGAGGAAATTTAAAAAATGGCAACTTGGAATTTTGACCCCAGTTCTTACGAGGAGAAGGATTTCGCAATCATCCCCGCTGGTGACCACCGCGTCCGTATCAGCGATGTCGAGGAGAAGGTTTCCAAGAGCGGAAACGAAATGTATGAAGTCACCTTCGAGGTGAGCGGTCATAGCAGCCGCCTGTGGTTCTATCTGGTTCTGGATCGCAACGACCCAAAGAAGACCAACCAGCGCATCGGCGAGTTCTTCGACAGCTTCGGTATCACCGACCACAATCTCGGCTCCGGTAAGCAGTGGATCGGCAAGGTGGGTGCTGTCCGCGTGAAGCACGAGGAGTACATGGGCAACACCAGCGCGAAGGTCGCTTTCGTTATCAATCGCAAGGGTCAGGACAAACTGCCTCCTGCTAAGTTCTCCGGCACTGCAGCTCCTGCAGCTGGCGTATTCCAGCCCGCGAACGTCGCAGCCGAGGATCTGCCGTTCTAAGCCATGGAGCTAAGACCGTATCAGCTCGACCTGTTCCAGAAAACACAATCCGCGTTCCTGCAAGGCTATCGCCGCCCAGTTGTGGTAGCCCCTTGCGGAGCGGGTAAGTCGTACTTATTTGCCGAGATGGTACGAAAAACACGGGGCGAGGCTCTGGTGCTGACACACCGAGAGGAGCTTAAAGAGCAGCACGAAAGACTGTTCCGCAACCTCGGTATCGAGAATGTCCGTGTGGCGATGATACTGACCGAGGCGAATCGCTTGGGGCAGTATCCCACACCGGCACTCATCGTAGCCGACGAGGCGCATCTGAGCCGCAGCAACTCATGGATGAAGGTTATCCGACACTATGACACGTGGACGGTGGGCATGACGGCCACGCCGGTCAGACTGGACGGTAAGCCGCTCGGCGACGTGTTCGACACTATGGTTGAAGGTGTGGATGTCAAATGGCTGATCGACCACCGGAACCTCGCTCCGTATGAATACTACGCTCCGACGGCAATCGAGACCGACGGTCTGCGAATGGTCGCAGGAGACTACGTGGTATCAGACCTCGAAAAACTCATGAACGAGAGGGCAATCTATGGCGATGTCATTACATCGTATCGCAAATTTGCTCCGGGCGAACGGAGCATCGCCTACTGTGTATCCGTTGAACACGCCAGAGCCACAGCAGACGCTTTTAATTCCGCTGGCATCCGAGCTGAGTATCTATCTGCTGGAACTGCGGCAGGACGGCGAAAACAGATCATGGACGATTTCCGAACAGGTGTAATAACTGTCCTCTGCAACGTGGGTATTATCTCGGAAGGAGTCTCCATCGACGAAGTGACGTGCTGTATGCTCCTGCGCCCCACGGAGTCGGTGGCATTGGGAATACAGCAGATGATGCGCTGCATGAGGTATCTGCCGGGTAAGACGGCGAAAATCATCGATTTTGTCGGCAACTATACCCGCGTTGGCCTCCCGGACGAGAATCGTGTGTGGAGTCTTGGGGAGCCGCTGAAGCGGAAGCCCAACACGGATGGCAACGGAGATTTCTACATACGATCCTGTCCGGAATGCTATATGACGTTCAAAACAGCACCCGTTTGCCCGTTCTGCGGAGCGGAGTACCCGCTGCATCCACGAGAGATTAAGGCTCACGAGGAAATCGAACTTAAGCGGATCACTGCTGAGGAGATGGCTCGTGTGGAAGCCGAAAAGAAAAAGGCTCGGCTGGAACAGGGTAGGGCGCAGACGTTTGAAGAACTGGTCGCCATTGGTAAGGCGAAAGGTTATAAAAACCCGGCGTTCTGGGCCTCGCAAGTATTGCGGGGAAGACGAAGATAGATGCGTATACGTATCCGTATGCGTATAGGGAGGAAAAATATGAAAATCGGCAGTTTATTTGATGGCTCTGGCGGTTTTCCGCTTGCAGCAAGCCTGTGTGGCATCGAGCCTGTGTGGGCGGCGGAAATCGAGCCGTATCCCATCGCCGTGACACGCAGCCGTTTCCCGAACATGAAGCATCTGGGAAGCGTGACGGATGTTCGCGGTGACGAGGTGGAGCCCGTGGATGTCATCACATTCGGCAGCCCGTGCCAGGATCTTTCTGTGGCGGGAAAGAGAGCTGGTCTCAAGCATACAGAAAACGGTGACGATGAGACCACGCGAAGCGGCTTGTTCATGGAAGCCGTTCGAATCATTAAGGAAATGAGGAACGTAACCAATGGAAAATACCCTCGTTATGCAATCTGGGAAAACGTACCCGGAGCATTCAGTTCAAACAAAGGACTCGATTTCCGAGTTGTCCTTGAAGAGCTTATTAGAATCGCGGAGCCGACAGCCGTTATGCCTGAGGTTCCGAAAGCCGGATGGCCTTACGCAGACGTGTACTGTGGAGACGGTTGGAGCTTGGCATACCGCGTTCTTGACGCGCAATACTGGGGAGTCCCCCAACGTCGTCGTCGAATCTACCTTGTCGCAGATTTTAGAGGTCAACGCGCCGGAAAAATATCGTTTGAGCGCGAAGGCTTGCGAGGGTATTTTGCGCAGAGCGGAGCGCAGAGGGAAGCAGTTGCCGGAGATGCTGAGAATTGCTCTGGAGCAGCAGATTGCGCAGGAAGCGGTGTAATCCCCTACACCCTAAAAATTCGTGGCGGTGTAGAGGTTGACTCCGCAGGAAAAGCCGCTGGCAAGGGCGCACTCATCCAGAATAATCTGTCTGCCACGCTGGGTGTGTCGCAAGACCAGTATCTGTTCCAGCCTGTTTGCAGTAGCGGTGAAGTTGCAGGAACACTCGACGCAAGCTACTTCAAAGGGTGCGGTATGCGACAGGGTGTGGAGCGTGAGTATGTAGTTCAGCCTGTTGTGGCCGCAGGATTCAAAGCTGGCCAGAGCATGGCTGGCAGCGTCGGATGGCAGGAGGAGTGCGCAGCCACTCTCGCCTCTGCGTGTAGCGGAACTGAACCAACCGTGTACATAAAGGAACAGCACCTCTTTGAAAACCATTCGCAGGATTCTCGTTACAAAGGTCCGCTGGACGTTTGCCCGATGCTTCCGGCACAGCTCGGCACGGGCGGTAACAATCAGCCGTTTGTTGTGGAGGGATCTCCTGTCTACTGTCTCCAAGGCAACGGTATCGACCGAGCCGACACGGCAGGATGCAACGGCAGAGGGTGGAACGACGAAACGTGCTACACGCTGAACACCATCGACCGTCCTGCGGTTGCTTATGCAGAGGATGTCGCCGGAGTTGATTGCCGGAATTTCACCGAACACGAGGAACTGTACCCCACACTGCAAGCCAAACCTAACGGCGGTCAGTCTCTTAACTATTCTGGCGCTGTCCGCGTCCGCTACATCGTTCGCCGCCTCACACCGACCGAATGCGCACGTTTGCAAGGCTTCCCGGATGATTGGGCGCACCCCGACGTGAAGGACAGCCTGACGGACGATGAATACGCTTTCTGGCTGAACGTGCGAAACACACACGCTGCCATCAACGGCAAGGCTGTCAAGGACTATACCCGTGACCAGATGCTGACATGGTACAGCAAACTTCACACAGACTCCGCTGAGTATAAGCTGTGGGGTAATGGCATCGCACTGCCGTGTGCGCTGTATGTCATGCAAGGCATTGCGGAGGTGCAGAATGAGAACTGACGTGGCATTCGCTCAACTGAAAGCGGCACGTGGCAAGCTCACCAAACATCAGTATCGAACGCTGAAGGGGCAAATCCTTGCTGGAGACAGCAACGGAGCCATGCAAGGTCTGATGACGATTTTGCTGAGAGGTGGTTGCCGCTGAACCCCGAGACTAAACTCCAAAATCAAATCATCGCCGCCTTGTGCCAGAACGGCTGTGTGGCACGAAACCACACGGTTGGTCAGTTCTACACGAAATACGGAGCCATCGTAAATATCGGTCAGCATGGTGAATCTGATATTTTCGGCCACCGAATCTCGGATGGCAAAGCCATTTACATCGAGGTGAAATTGCCCGGCGAAAAACCTCGGCAAGACCAAGATAAATTCCTCAAAGCTATGAGAGCCGCCGGTGCTATCGCTGGATGCGCTCATAGCGTGGAGGAAGCACTATCTATCGTAAACGAAAGGAGTATTTAACTATGTATGTAAATCCTTTTTGGTTCGGCGTCGCTACCACGATCGGCGTGGAAGCAATCGCAATTCTCGCACTGGCCATCTATGCGGCCGTAAACAAGAGACGATGACTAAGTTCATTCATCGAGTTCAGAATCTCCTCGCAGAACGCGGGGAGGTGCTGAACGATTTACAGCGGGGGTCTGGCGTGACCCGAAGAACCCTGTATTACGGGGTAAAACGCAAACAAACGATAGCGGCCATCGCTTACTACCTCGGCGTGAGCGGGGAAGAGCTGGTTGCCGGAACAGATGTGGAGGAAATATGGAACAGAGACACGAGCGAGTATTGAAAGATTCCGGTGATAGGACTGAGTTCGCCACCGGCGCCGTCCGAGATATGCAGGAAGGCAAGGGCAGATGTGATCTCCTGCCGCTGGATGTGGTGGCAGATTTCGTGAAGCTGATTAAATTCGAAAACAGCGTTGACCCCTTGGCGGCGGATGTTTTCGATGCACTCGAAGACTTTAGAGGAACCGGAAACGGCAATTTTCTGGTGAAGGCTCTGGCAGCATTCATGAGCATGGACAACTCGTTCCACAGATGGACGACCATGCTGTTGGAAGTGTCCAAGCACTTCGAGGACGGCGCTGTGAAGTACGGCGAAAACAACTGGCAGAAGGGCATCCCTGTCCGATGCTATATCAACAGCGGTGTGCGTCATTTTATTAAGTGGCTGCGTGGCGACGATGACGAGCCGCACGACAGAGCGTTCTGCTGGAATATCATGTGTGCGCTGTGGACGTGCAAGCACAAGCCGGATCTGAACGATTATGCGGAGGTACCTGAATGAACTACGGAGGTCGCCCCAGAAGAACCGAACTCAAGCACTGCCGTATATGCGGCATGGATTCCGGTGTACGAAAGGTCACCGTGAAAGTACCCGAAAAATTCTACGTCGTGTGCGAGGTTTGCGGTTACAAGACCAGACCCCACACCACCCAGAGCGGAGCCACCAGAGAGTGGAATAATGAAAGGGGCGAGAGTCAGCGTGATTGATCCCGTACCGATTAAGGGCTTCGAGTCTTACTCTGTCGATATGCTTGGCAACGTCTACAACAGATACGGAAAGCGACTTCGCCAAGAGGTCTCGAGCAACGGGTATTTGCGTGTCAGTTTGTCGAGCAAAAAGCACAAGCACAAAAAGCTCCTCGTTCATCGGATTGTGGCAGAGGCGTTTATACCGAACCCAGAAAACAAAGCGCAGGTGAACCACAAGGACGAAAAACGCACTAACAACCGTGTGGACAACCTTGAATGGGTGACCCCGATAGAAAATCTAAACTACAGCAACGTCATCGAGAAAGCAAGCATCGCAAAGCACAGAAAGGTTCGCTGTATTACCACGGGCGTTGTTTACGATTCTTTCAAGGCGATCACAGCAGAATTGGGACTTTCGCACTCGAATCTGGTCGCTTGCTGCAATGGCAGAAGAAAAACTTGTGGAGGTTTGAAATGGGAGTATCTGAAGTAATTAGCAATTACAAGGTCTATGGCCTTGAGGACAGTATCAAGGCAAGCAAATACCCGATGTCCGTCGACATCAGCAAGTGTACCCACGAAATCACGGATACCACAAAAAGGCTTGCGGGATGCGTTACTGGCACTGGCCACGACAACTTCCTGAACGGCATCGTGGTGCAGTTCGACCTGACGTTCACCATCAAGGCGTGGACGGAGGCCCAGAGATATCACTTCCTCGATTTCGTGTCCAGCCAGTCTACCATGCACCGCATCGCAAAGTTCGATATCGGTAAGCAGTGCATCGAATATGTCCGCCCCGAGTTGATTGCGGTTGTGGAAGAACAGGTGGCATATTACAACGCAAACCCCACCGCTGAAAACTATCTGCGCGTCCTCTATAACGTTCCTGTCGGCTTCCGGCTGACCGCTCGGATGACCACAAACTACCGGCAGTTGAAGACGATCTATCAGCAGCGGAAGAACCACCGACTGCCTGAATGGCGAGTGTTCTGCCAGTGGATCTCGGAACTGCCTCACAGCTATCTCATCATCGGCGAGGAGGGAAATCATGCTGAAAATTAAAGAAATCGAACCCAGCATCAAGGTGCTGGTTGATAACAACGGCGGTTACTGCCCCTGTGCGGTATTCAAGACCCCGGACACCCGCTGTGTCTGTAAAGAGTTCCGGGAGCAGCAGACACCCGGTCTGTGCCACTGCGGAAGATATGAGAAGGTGTACGCTGATGATTGACAGAGAAAAAGCCGCTCAGATGCGGCGCGATGGAGCGACATACGAAGAAATCGGTGCAGTGTTCGGCGTGAGCCGCGAACGCATCCGGCAGGTTCTGAAGAACCAAGTCCGCACCAGAAAATGTTCCACAGATATGGAGAAGATCGTCTACGAGGGACTCTATAACTATCTGATGGACAATCCGAAGATGACCTACCCGGCTCTCTCAATGGCGATGTTTGGTGGCGGCGACACCAAGACGAATAATAAGCTGCGGCATCTGCTTCATGGCAAGAACTGCATGATCAGCAAGCGGTCGCTCGACCGACTGATGGCTTTAACCGGCATGACCTACGAGCAGTTGTTCAAACTGCGGGATGGGTTCGAGGAGGTTGCCGATGGCTAAGAGAGCAATCTACTTAGGTTTCCCCAGCACAGACTGCTACCCCTACTACCGCTGTCCCCTGTGCGGTGTCAACTTCAGAGGGGTTGCCGTGTATGTGGATCGGCGCGGAAAACGGTGCTGCCCGAAGTGTAAACAGCCGCTGAATGGGCTGGATTGAGGAGGTAAGTATGGCTGAGTATATCGAGAGTATTTGCCGCCGCTGTTTCCATTCTTATGTGTGCGAACAATTCAACGAACACAGAGACAGCAACAACGAGAAGTGTCACTTTTTCAATGACCACTTTGTGCCTGCCGCAGATGTAGCCCCTGTGGTGCATGGGCGGTGGATATACCATGAATGCGTTTCTTCATACGATGGCACAGTAAGCGTATATTCGTGTTCTGAATGTAACGCCGTTGTGGATGAAGAAATATTTGACATGGACGAATTTCATAAGAAATTTTGCGGAAACTGCGGAGCAAGAATGGACGGAGGTAACGAATGAGCGGTGTAAAAGGAATGAACGCTGGCGAAAAAAACCGCCTGTTCGTTCACGGAGAAACCCACACAAGATTGCATAAAATATGGGAGTCGATGATTGCCCGTTGCGAGTATGAAAAACATCCGTATTTTGCAGATTATGGCGGTCGTGGCATCACGGTGTGCGAAGGATGGCACAACTATGTCGCGTTTAGAGACTGGGCACTTACGCATGGCTACGGCGATGATTTGACCCTTGACCGTATCAAAAACAACAAGGGGTATAACGCCAGCAATTGCAGATGGGTGACCATAAAAGAACAGCAAAACAATAAGCGCAACAACCGCCGTCTGACTTGGAACGGCGAAACCAAAACCGTTACCGAGTGGGCGGAGGTTACCGGAATAAGCAAAACAACCATAAAAGAACGGCTGAATACTGGGTGGACTGTCGAGATGGCGTTGACAACGCCTGTCAGACGGAGAACCAGAGGTTACAGACCGTCAGCAAAGAATTGACGGTGAATGATATGCGGCAAATCGACATGGATATTTCAATCATCCGACCTTGTTCCCAATGCGGAGAAGAAAAAGAGGTTTGCTGTTTGATTGACGGAAAGCCGTGGTGCGAAGATTGTTTCGACAAGGCATTAGGGGGTGAATGATATGCGGCTTGGTGATTTGGATGCTTTGGAACAGGTTTTCTTGGATGAAAGCAAGCGTTTGCGTGAGTATATGAACAGCGAAGAGTTAGACCAAGAAGAAAAGAAGTATATAAACAACTTTTTGCCCACTGTTGAATGGGCGAGAAAAACCGTACATCGCACTTCAACCATTGATGCCGTTGCTGTGGTGCGGTGTAAGGATTGCGATTTCCGTGACGAACTATATTCCGGGGATCTCATTTTGTGTAGGCGCAAAATGTCTGGGATTGTCAAAGACACTGATTTCTGCTCATACGGCAAACGGAAGGTGACAGCGGATGAAGGTTGAAAACAAGAAGATTGTTGAAATCACGGAAGATGAACTGTTCAGTCTGTATCTGGAACGCAACATGGATGATGTCATGGACTTCCGTGAATATCGTTTCCGTATGGAAAAGGCAGGTTGTGTTGTGAAGGATGGTGACGGCTGATGTACGGCAGTTATTATGATTTTTCATCCCTGTGGCAGTTTTGGCGTGAAATCGCCTATGCACCTGATGGAAAGCGTGGATTCTATTGCAAGTCAAGTCAGAAAAAGCGGCGTAAGAAGCTGCGGCGTGTTGGAAAAGGAAGGTGACAGCAATGACCAAGCGCGACCAAATGATCGAGTGCATGGCAGCCGTCGAGGACGGCATGATCCAGACGGCACAGCACAGCGATATCTGGCAGAACCGGCTGATTTATGCACTGTGCAAAGCTGTGTATCTGCTGTTACAGGAGGCTATTAAACGATGAGCAATCCCAAAAACGCATACCTCGCCCGTCAGGCGGCCGACAAGGATGCTTTTATGAAAGCTGTCGAGGGCATCGTCCGGCAGTACGACATTGACACTCTGCAAGTAACACTGAACGAGGAACTCGGTCTGGGCTACGATAAAATCATGCACGTAACCGAGAAGTGGATGGCGAACCAGCAGAAGTATCGCCAAGCCGTCAATCCCCACGCGTATGTCGAGGCGGATGTGGCGCAGGAACACATCGATAGGCGACTGGCGCTCATAGCCGCCCGTCGGAAGAAGCCGCTCATCCCGTTCCACGAGCGATATCCGCTGCTAAAACGAATCAAATACTAAGGAGCGATAGCTACTATGACACAGAAAGAACGATACTGGGCGCGACGCGACGCCGGACTCTGCGTGTGCTGTGGTGAACCCGCCACTAAGAGCAGATGCCCCGCTTGTATGAAGGATCTCACCGCTGCCTCAGCCAAGAGCCAGAAGCTCCGCATCGAACTGCTTCAGCAGCGCATTCGTGAGCTGGGAGGTTAACTCATGCCAAGCAACAACCATACCAACATCTGCATCGCCGACTATCTCGAACTGACCGAGGAGCAGTCGCGCTGGTTCGTTGAGCGCCACGGAGGTCGTCACCTATGAGGCGCGACAACTCGCCACAGCAGTTCTGCGCACGATGCCGTCGACCGTCCGCCTCGCTGAGAAAATGCCCTCACGACGCAGTAAACAGAGCGTTCGGCAGTGACATCTGCTTCTACTGCTGTCGTGAGTGCAAACACCACACGACGGTTCCGTTCTGCGGAGCCATCGGGTGTGAACTATGGAGGAAACCAGAAGATGATACCAACAGAACTACAAAAAAACGCTGAGTGGTGCGTGTGGAAGCGCGAGATCCGAGGCGGTAAACCCACGAAAGTACCCTATAACCCGAACACAGGCGAACGAGCGGAGACTAATAACCCGGCGACGTTCGGCCGTTTCGAAATCGCCGACGAGTGCTATCTCATCGACGACTACGACGGTGTCGGCATCCGTGTATCCAACGGATTCTCCGCTGTGGATATCGACCACTGCGTCGAGAACGGTGTGCTTTCGGATCTCGCTATGTCCATCATCGGCGCACTCAAATCCTATACGGAATACTCACCGTCAAAAACGGGTGTCCGTATCATTTTCAAGGTCGCAGACAACTATCGGTACGACTCTGACACCTATTACCTGAAAAACCCACACAACGGCTGTGAGGTCTACGTCTGTGGAGCGACGAACCGATTCGTTACCATCACCGGCAACACGGTCTACGACTATCCGGTGCGCGATGTTACCGACGAACTCGCGCCCATTCTCGACCAGTACATGACTCGCCCGGTTAAGCGAACTTCCGCGTCCACACCGCTTCCGGACACGCGACCGCTCGACCTCTCAGACGAGCAGATCCTGCTCAAGGCATCCGCCAACAGCAAGTTCCGCTCCCTGTTCGAGGGCGACCTTACGGACTACAACAACGACCATTCGTCTGCGGATCTCGCCCTGTGTAACATCCTCGCGTTCTGGACGGGTAAAAACCCTGATGCCATCGACCGTATTTTCCGCAAGTCCGGTCTCTACCGAGACAAGTGGCTGCGCGACGACTATCGACTCGAAACCATCAGCAAGGCCATCGCCGACTGTACCGAGGTATACAACCCGCATCCGCATACGTATACGGATACGCATACCGCGTCCGAGCAGACCATCTTCGACCGACTCGGTGTTCCGAATCTCCGCACGGGTGAGTGGAACGTGTCCAACGACGCTGTCACGATCGAGGAACTCGCCGACCGTAAAACCGGCGAAACCAAAACCGTGTTCGTCACTTCGACACCCATCGTTCCAGCGCGTATCATGGTCAACGCAGACACGGGTGTCCACAAGGTCGAACTCGCATTCCGTAAGAACGGCAAGCGACGCACGACTATTCAGGAGCGCGAGACTATCGCCAGCAAGAACAAAATCGTCTCCCTTGCCAACGTCGGTGTCGATGTTACCACAGCTACGTCGGGTAAACTCGTCGACTTCCTGAACACCATGCAGCGGCTCAACGAGATCCCGGAGGTAACGTCCATCTCGCGTCTCGGCTGGGTGGACGATAAATTCCTCCCTTACGACGACGGCGTGGTCTTCGACGGCGAAGCCAGCGACCGCAAGCTGTTCAACGCTATCAAAACGCACGGCAGCGAGTCCGTCTGGCGCGAACACGTCTCTCAGATCCGGACGAATAAACCGCTCCGTATGTGCATGGCAGCATCTTTCGCTTCACCGCTCATCGAGCGATGCGGCGCTTTACCGTTCGTGTTCCATCTCTGGGGTACGACCGGCGGCGGTAAAACCGTAGCACTCAAAACCGCTATGTCTATCTGGGGCAAGCCGGATCTCGGCGACCTCGTCTATACCATGAATATGACCGACAACGCTATGATGAACACCGCTGGTATTCTCTATTCACTGCCGTTCGCTGGCGACGAACTCCAGCTCGTCAAATCGCAGTACGGCTACGACCGACTCATCATGCGCGTCACCGAGGGCATCGACCGTGGTCGTATGAAATACGACGCCAAGGTCGCCCAGCGCACGTGGAAAAACTCGTTCCTATTCACAGGCGAGGAACCGTGTACCGACTATCGCTCTGGCGGCGGCACCAAAAACCGCGTCATCGAAGTCAACGCCGACGAGGGCGTCGTTACCCACGGTGGCGAAACCGCTGCCATCATCTCGGAGAACTACGGCCACGCCGGTCACACCTTCATCGAGTACGCCAAAACCCAGAACCTCCGCCACCGCTACCGTGAACTCTACAGCACGGTGTCCGGTGTTACGGATAAACAGGCCCTTGCAGCGACTATGATTCTGCTCGGCGACGCAATCGCACGTGAGTGTTTGTTCCCATCCGAGCCTCCCCTCGTGTGGGATGATATCGCAGAGTATTTCTATAACAGTGAGGATGTCTCAACAGCAGAACGCTCGAAGGAATATATCCTCGGCTGGATCGCACAGAACCGTGGCAAGTTCGATGCCAGCAACTACAGCGAGTGCTGGGGCGTGATGGAAGGTCGCTCTATCTATATCATCGACCATATCCTGCTCGACGCGCTCAACGACAAGGGATTTTCCTTCGATGCCGTCAAGCGAGACTGGGCGAGAGACGGCTTCCTCGTGAAGTATAGGAACAAATACAAGGCGAGAAAGGGCATCAACGGTGAGCTACCGTATTGTATCGAGCTTGTTCGTTCTACCGCTCGGCGATGAGGTAGAACAAAGGTAGAACCGCCAAACCCTTGCAATGACTACATTCTTCTACTTTTCTACTTATTCTACCTATATATAAATATATATATAGATATGTTGTTTCGTGTTTTTCTATATATATAATCATCGCCGAGTATGGGTAGAATGGTAGAAATCCAGTGATTGCAAAGGGTTGCGGGTGGAAGAGAGGGAGAAAAGGGAGATGAAACCCGACTTTCGGCCTTTATGTCGACTTTCCGACTACCGACTATCAAAAACGACTAAGGAGGTCATCGACTGTGACTAACGAAACAGAAACCGCAATTATCAAATCTACAGGGCGCGGAGGTAAAAACAACTTTCCCGCAGCTCAGATCCCGGACACCAACCCCGGCGATAACACCAAGTATCTCTCTCACGCGATGGCGGTTCGCAATATGCCGCCTATCGATATCTCCGACCCTGTGCAGGTGCGCACCAGAATTAACGACTATTTCGTGCTGTGCGCCGAAAACGATATGAAACCGACTGTGACCGGCTTTCGGAATGCTCTGCGTGTCGCTAAGTCCACTCTGTGGGAGTGGAAGCATGGGAATTACCGAGCCGGTACTCATCAGGCCATCATCTGTGAAGCGTATGATATGCTCGAAGCACTGTGGGAGGACTATATGATGAACGGCAAAATCAATCCCGTGTCTGGCATCTTCCTCGGTAAGAACAACTTCGGCTATCAGGATAAACAGGAGTACGTGCTGACTCCGAACAGCAACGAACGCGTGGATACGGCCGCTATCGAGGCTAAGTATGCGGAACTGCCGGATGTCTGACGCTGTGTATCATCGGCGTAACGACTATCGGTGACGACTATCGGTGATTTTTGGGGGTGTGTTCGCCCTTCCGCAACTCGAACTCTTTTAAAAAAGAGCGAGAAAAACGGAGAAAACGCGAGAAAACGCGAGATATCGGGAGATATACAGAGTTAAACGACTATCGACTTTCCCGTGTGCGCGTAACGACTATTGGAGATCCCGTGTGCGCAGATTCTCCGGGAGGCTCAACGACTATTGAGGTTTCCGCGTAGGAGCGTGACGACCATTAGGCTTCGCGCGTATGGGCGGGAAACCGAAAGCCAACAGAAAATCCGGGGCCAGAGCGGCTCCGGGTTCTGTTTTTGCGAGGGGCGGCGGTGTCGTGCAGCCGGCCGCCGGCGGCGAGCACGGCGGCGATCCACTCGCGGCGGCGGTCGCTTTGCGAGCTCCGGCGGTGAAATGTCACGGATAGTAACGCAGAACGCGTTTTAAGCGACTCTCACGGCGTTTTTATGGGCGGTGTAGTATGTTTATATTCCCCGGCGTAAAAACCGCTTAGAACGCATTTAAATGCGATTTTCAGCGGTGTCCTGTTTTGGGCATAAAAAAACCGCCCCGGAATTGGGGCGGCTGGTATATTATTGGTATTTGCTTGGGTCGATGTAGTCGATGGCGCTCGATAAAGCGATTTCGGCGGCGTCTTCGTCGCTTTTGACAATGCAGCCAAACATATCCGAGACAACGCCGAACCCCTCGCACATCAAATAGAAGTCACGAAAGTTTTCAGCGGTTTTTGCGCTTGGCACAATCAAACAATAGAATTTTTCGAAAGGGGCGCGGAGCTGTACGCGGATAACACCGGGAACGGGTTCAAATGTATTTTTCATGGTATGCCCTCCGTTTGATAGATGATTTAATTATAATACCGTTGTCAATACAAAAACCCCGACGGCTGCCGGGGTTCGTTTTTTATTTCATAAAGCCTTTGCAAAGTCTAAAGATGATTCCGGCGGGAAAATACAGGATAAAAAAGATAATCCAAAATATCATTTTTTCACCCCCTCGATCCAGTCAATCACGCGGAAAAGCTGTGCAGCCACCGTGGTAATGCCTACGATTTCGAAAAACAACAGCCAGCCGTTCATTTAGATTTCCTCCTCGTTGTCGATTTCGGTTTGGATTAGTTCCTCGATAGCTTGGAAAACCTCGGCACCGTTCCCAACGGTTACTTTTTTGCCCCGGAATGTAATTTCGAAATCCGAGCTATAAAACTCGCTGACGTTGTCGCCGTTGCCGTGTTCCATTAGCACGGTGAAACACGCCTCCATATAGTTTTTGAATTCCTTTAGCTGTTTTACATAGTTTTTCATTTTCTTTTTCTCCATTCTATTTTGAATATTGGCTTGCCTTGTGGATCGCGTCCTATGTACCGCCCAATTACGGCATTATTTGAGTTTTTCATTGATAACCGCCACCCCGTTTTTTTCATAGCACAAACCACACGCAAAGCAGTTACGAGCGCCACAATTGATGTCGATGTTTTCGGCGGCGATGTGGTCCGGGTCGTACACTGTGAAAACCTTGTCAACGAACGGGAACGGGTTCGGGCGTTGCTTATTCAAAAACAGGGACGACAAAACAATGTTTAGGTTTTCCGGCTTTGCGTACCCGTCCGCGATTGCCTCGGCGATATAGTCCGGGTTTTTCGTCCATAGCGCGAACTTTACGCGCGGGTTTTTGTAGCACATATTGAAATAGTTTTTTACTTGCGTTGCGTTGTTCAGATCCCCGAAAGCCTCGAAACGGAAATAGAGGTTGTTAATGGTCGGGAGCTTTTCCGCTGGCAGGATCTCACTTGTGAGAATGCGCTGGTTTTCTACCATGGGTTTTTCCATGCTCGGAAACACTTTCATTTGTTTGGCTGCGAAACACTTTTCGCAAATGCTACCTTTGATAGAGGCGTTCTTTTTGCAACGCTCGTTCGTTGTAACGCTCGTGCTAATGGATACCATGCCAGCCATTTTCCCGCTGTGCTGTGTTGTGAAGTGTAAGCCGCTGATTTTACGGCTGTTGTTTAGTGTGCAATTCATGTTGTTATTCTCCCTTTTTGCGTGGCTCGCTTTCCTTATAGATAAGGGAAACGAGCGCGTTTATTTTTGCGTTGTCCGAGGTTAGATCCATGAGTACATCAGCGAGTGCATGAATATATTCCATGCTGATATCCTGAGTTGTAAGCATTTGTGTTAGCCTCCTGTTATATATCCGAACAAAAGTGTTCGTTTGTTCTGTTATTAATATATACCGTTCGTTTGAGATTGTCAACAGTATTCCGAACACATTTGTAAATTTATTTCACCCATGCCGAACACTATACACGTGCTTTTGTTTGTCTGCCTTGGGTATACCCCAGCGGAACACACACGGCGGCCGTGCTGGATCGGGTCCCGCTGGCAGCCGTTCGCGTTGGTTGCTCTCGTGCCGTGGCGGCCTGGACCCCCGGAGGGGGGCAGGAGGTGAGCGGCGGCCCGGGTGATGCCCTTCGCCAGAGAAAAAAATAAAAAAGACATTCGTTTCCGAATATCCGAACAAAAGTGTATTGACATTTACGAACACATCGTGTAATATGAACTCATCAAGCAAAACGCAGGAGGAATTTATCATGGAATTTATGTATATTCGTTGCAGTACCAAGGATCAGAACGAGGCTCGTCAGGTAGCCAAGGCGAAGGAGTTGGGCATTGATGACCGCCACATCTTCATCGAGAAAGCCAGCGGCAAGGATTTCGACCGTCCGGTTTATCAGGGCATGAAAAACGCCACTCTTCGAGAGGGCGATGTGCTGTACATCGACAGCTTGGATCGCCTCGGTCGTAACTACGAGGGCATCGTAGCCGAGTGGCAGGATTTGACAAAAAAGCTGGGGGTGGACATCGTGGTTCTGGATATGCCTCTGCTGGACACTCGCAAGAATAAGGATTTGCTGGGTACGTTTATTTCTGATATCGTGCTGCAGCTCCTGAGCTACGTTGCCGAGAATGAGCGCGAGAAGATCCGCACTCGTCAGCGCGAAGGCATCGAGGAAGCGAAGGCGGCTGGCAAGTATAAAGGAAGAAAGCCGGTTGAGGTAAATCCGTATGAGTTCGAGAAGCTGGTGATGGATGTTAAAGCTAAGAAGCGCACAGCCACGTCCGTAATGAATGAGCTTGGTCTGACGCGCACGACGTTCTACAAGCTGGTCGGCGAGTGGGAAACGAAGACGGGGAGATTTGAGGAGTAAGGGGGCGTGTATAAGTGAAGTTTTATGGAAAGTTCAAAACCTCCCCTGTTTGTGGTGCTTTGCCTGAAGTCGACATCGATTACCTTGTTCGCCTTTTGGAGAGTGCGTCGTGGCAAGTTGGTGACGAAACGAGAGAGATAATGATAGCTGCAATAAATAAGCACCGGCGCAAGCGGCCGCAAGACGGTCGAATTAGTTTTTGTGATACTCCGGTTTTTGGAAACCATTATGTATATTTGTGGTTTGACTCAGAAGGAAAACTGTTTTATATAGGAAAAGGAACAGGGAACCGTGCAGAAAGCCTACAAGGACGGAACGCCGAATTTAAAGAGAAGGCGGAAGGCGGATGTTACAAAATACTTGCAGGAGATATGGACGAGGGATATGCTTTGGATTTGGAGAAGATCCTCCTTTTGGAATGCGCATCGCAGAGGAAGCCTCTCGTGAACAAAATGAACGGAGATGCCGTTGACGCGCTGGAATATTGTTCGGGAGACAGAGAGGTGCTGCTGTGGTATTGGGATCACTTGGGTGTAATTTCTCGTTTTTCTGAACTGACGGGCATTGATGTTTTTTATGATGTAAAAAGAAACACGGATGCACTTGAAGAAAGAACTGCTTGGTGGGGACACTCGGATATGCACCCGAAGACGAACGATCCGAAACGCCTTGCTGAAATCCGGGCGGCAGAAGAAAAAAAGCAACGGCAGAAGGCACGGCGACGCGAATACGTCCGTAGACGTAATGAAAAACTCACCAGCTCTGGTGCCGTCTAATATAATAGGAAGGAAAGCGTTATGAAAAAGTGGTTTTTGTTTTTCGTGTTGTGTTTTGTTCTGACCGGATGTTCTGTGGAGCCGGAGTCGCCGGCCGCAGAAGAACCACCCGTAGAGAGTCCTTCTGTTGACGAGATTGAGCCGACTGTTGAAGCAGTAGACAAGGCGGACGGTCTGGCGTTTCTTGATGATCTCGCTCAGTGTGGGTATACCGTGGAGCAGCTTGCGGCCATGAGAGAGATTTTGGTTAATGTTGGCGTTACAGAGATTACGGATCTGGATATTGGCGTCGTGACATACGGAATGCAGTCTATAACCGGCTTGGCGTACAAGGATAAGGTCGCTCTCGATGAGGTGCAAATCCGACTCAATATTGATCACGGAGAGCTTTATTACGTCCACATATATTGTCCCAGCTATTATCACGAAAACAGCGTTACATATTTGAGCGGGTTGGAAGACCGCAGAGCTGAGTTGTATTACAACACCAAGGGTGGCTATCTGAAAAAGATAGATTGGGAGAACAAAATGGTTGTAGACTATAAGTGAGGGAGTCCGGTATGATAGGGTTTCTGCTGATAGTTGTGCTTGCGGTTATCATGTACCCGCTGCGTATAGCGGGTGACAACGTGCGCTCCGGGCGGACGAGTACGAGATACAGGCGGCACGGCGGAAGAAGGAGGAGGAGACGGAGATGGTAGACGAGCGATTACGCTCCGCTCTGAACGGCGTGAAGCTGACCGAGCGCGAGGAGCGATATTTGGAGTGGCTATCGCGCATGGACGGCGAAACTGTGGAAGTGTTTGTCGGGTTATTCGAGAAAACAAAAAAAGCGCCCCTCAGCGAGAGGGACGCTTGACAGTGTGATATATAATTAATAACTGGAAGGTAGTAGAGATGTTTCCATAATAATCTCGGCCAGTATCTGTGCCTGTGGATTTGTTTCGAGGAGCGAGAAGAGAATGTCAGCGAGGACGTGGACTCGCTCCAGTTTGATTGACAGTGTGTCGATAGCTTGGTCAGTAAACATATGGTTACACCTCTCATTGTTATAGTTTGCCCCGCCACCGAGCCACCGGCGGCGGAGCGTGTGCAGCAGATATTGGGGATCTGCTACGCCCATATCGTAGCAGACAGTAACTCACTAAAGCAATAAACAAAAACGAAGCGACGCCATGCAGATGTGAAGCGACGTGCTTTGTATTCAAAGACAGTGCTTCGCATCCGGAACAACGTGCTTCGTTTGTGAAATTTACCGCTTTGTTTGCGATATGGAGGAAAAAATGCGTTTCGAAAAGTGTTTGACTTGCCCTTCCATCCGAGGCAAGCAGTGTGCTGGCCCGAATTTCATGACCGCTCCCACGAAGGAAGTGGTGGAATGGATGATAGCGTTCCAGAAGCTGAACGGAATCACGAACTCACAGTGGGCTGTGGCATCCGGCGTTCCAAAGGGTACCATTGATGGTCTCAAGAAACGAGATGATGTCCGGCATGATACGATTTACCCGCTGATTAAAGCTCTGATCGAACTGGCTGGCGGTGTGTGGGGCGGCGAGACTTGCCCCGTGGCCGTTAGCGTCTCTTCTGAACAGCGTCAGGAGATCCTGCGGCTGACGGAGGAAAATCTCCGGCTGACAGATGAGCTTAAAAACGCGAAAGAAGCGAACGAGCGCAGCGTCAACGATGTAAAAGGGCGCACGAAAGCGATATATGCGTTGTTTGCCATGTGCGCCGGATTGGTTTTATTGTTGCTGCTGTTGTGTTTGAAGTGAAACCTGTGATGCTTCGAGAATGATTTCTACAAGCACCTGCGCACGGGGATTGCCGCAAAGATCATTGTAAAGAAGTTCTGCGATAATGTTGATGCGTTCCATGTTGGCGAGTAGTATGTCTGTCATAGGTGAGTCCCCCTTGTTATGTAATAATAAGAATATTTGATTGTTTGAGATAACACAGAATATTATAGAACATTCGTTCGAGAAATAAAAGTAGAAAATTGTGGTAAATTCGAGAAAGTCCGATAAACAGGACAGATAATATTGATAGAGTGCCGAGAGCGCCATTTCCGTGTAAAAAGCGGGGATGGCGCTATTTTAATGCAGAAATGCGAAAAAAATTGTCGGAAAGAGGCGATAAAAACATGGAAATTGAGATTATTGAAAAAATTAAGCGGCTGCCGCAGACAGAGGAAACGCTGAAGGACGCGTTCGACCTGCTGCGTGGCATCGAGGATCGCCGGAGCGTGGATCACTATGTGCGATGGGTACGCTCGGAGGCGATGAAGCTGAAAACGGCGGCGATGTACGATTTGATTCGACAGACATACCTGTATGCTGGACAATACAGCTTCGACGATTTCATGGTGGCGATGGAGTGGAACCGTGAACCGAAGGCGCGTTTCTGGCTGCCTCGCCGCAAAGTGCTGGAGGGTAAGCACAAAATCGCCACACAGATTCAGGAGTTCATGGATGATCCGGCGGCGTTGTTCCTCGGTTTCTCGATGCCACCCGGCACCGGAAAAACCACGCTGATTAAATTCCTGCTGGCGTATATTATCGGCTCGGAGCCCAAGAGCGCGAATATGTATATCTCGTACTCCGACGGAATGACGAAGATGCTCCTCGATTCTGCGCGGTCGATGCTGACGGATACGGCGGAGTATGCGTTCCACGAGATTTTTCCCGGTCTGGGTGAGCCGGATATTTCGGCGGAGTATAAAACGGTATCGTATCGCCGCAAGGGCGATTTCCCGACGCTTGGTCTGGTGTCCATGAGTGGTTCCGTAACCGGCCGTACCAGAGCAAACAAATTTATGATTACAGACGACCTCGTGAAGAACAAGGAGGAGGCGCGGTCGCCGGAGCGTCTGGAGAAGCTGTACGGCGATTACACAGCCACGCTGACCACGCGTATGATCGGCGACAACGTCAAGCAGTTGATGCTCGGCACCCGATGGTCCGCGTATGACCCGCTGGGTCGCATGGAAGCTGAACACGGCGACGATCCGCGTTATAAGTTTATCGCCATCCCCGTGTGGGACGAAAACGAGGAGAGTAACTTCGAGTATGAGTGCGGTGACAGATATACTACTGAGAAAATCCGCGATATCAAGGCGACCATCGATAGTGCTGACTTCGAGTGTCTGTTCATGCAGCACGGCATCGAGAAAGAGGGTATGGCATTCCCGGCAGACGGTCTGAAGTATTATAACGGCGTGTTGCCTGACGGTCAGCCGGATAACATCGTATTCGTGAACGACGTTGCATGGGGCGGAGGCGACAGCCTGAGTATGCCGATCGCGTATGTGTACGGCGCTGATGTGTACATCCACGACTGGATTTTCGATAAGCGCGATAAGAGCTACACGAAACCTCGCGTGGTGGCGAAGATCCTGCAGCACAAGATTAAGATGGGTCGCACGGAGGCGAATAACGGCGGCGACGAGTACAGCGACGATGTGTACCGCATCCTCCGTCAGGAGCATGGGTATTCGATTAACATGAGCCACAAGAAAGCCCCGACGAACATGGCGAAGCTGACACGCATCGAGCAGCACGCACCGACGATTCGGGATTTTTACTTTCGTGCGGACGGCTGCCGTGACGAGGATTACCGGAAGGCCATGAACGAGGTAACGGGATTCAGCTTCACCACGAAGAATCTGCATGACGACGCCCCGGACAGTCTGGCGATGCTTGCAGACTACTTAAATGGCGGAATTAAGAGCGTTTCGGTGGCAAAGCGCATTTTGTGAAATTACGCCCTTGATATGTCACTGTCAGTAGCATGATAATGTATAAGAGAAAATAGAACGATTGGGCGGTGAGCGACATGGAAACGAGACAGTTGTTTGGCCGAAAACAAATCTATACTGACGTGGAAACGATCACCGCTGAAAACGTGGTGGAAGTGCTGCGCAAGGCACTGAGTGACCACACTGTGAATCAGGGTGAGATTCAGTACCTGTGGGATTACTACAGAGGCAAGACACCGATTCTGAGCAAGACCAAGGAAATCCGCGAGAACATCAACCACAAAATCTGCGTGAATCGTGCCAACGAAATCGTGACCTTCAAGCGAGGCTACGGTTTCGGTGAGCCGATCCAGTATATCAGCCGTGGAACGAAGGACGACCTCTCCGACGAAATCGCGGAGCTGAACGAGCAGATGTTCCTCGCTGGTAAACAGGCTGAGGACAGTGCGCTGGCGGAGTGGCTGTATGTGTGCGGTCTGGGTATGCGCATGGCGTTGCCCGGACGGGACGCGGACGAGCCGGTTCACGTGTACACTCTGGACCCCCGCTACAGCTTTGTTGTGCGGTACAACGGTCTGGGTGAGCCTGTTGTGATGGGCGTGAAGACGATTATCCGACAGGATGGACACACGCGGCTGCACAGCGTTTACACGAAGGATATGTATTTTGAGATCGAGAACGAAGCCATCGTGAAGGCAGAACCTCACGTGCTGGGCATGGTTCCGATTTTCGAATATCCTGCGAACCGTGCAAGGCTGGGTGCGTTCGAGGTGGCTCTGCCGCTTCTGGACGCGCTGAACGAGGTCGAGAGCAACCGTCTGGACGATGTGGAGCAGTTCGTGAACAGCTTCCTTGCGTTGCTGGGCGGCACGATTGACGAAGAGACCGCGAAGAAGCTGAACGAGTATAAGATGCTGTGTCTGCCGGAAGGTGTTGACGCGAAGTACCTAAGCGCAGCGCTTCAGCAGAACGACATTCAGGTGCTGAGTGATAACCTGTACAGCGCGGTGCTGACCATCTGTGGCATCCCGAACCGCAACGGCGGTTCGAGTACCAGTGATACCGGCAGTGCCGTTATCATGCGTGACGGCTGGGAGAGCGCCGAGGCACAGATGAAGTCCGTGGAGCTGGAGTTCAAGCGCAGTGAGAAGGAGTTCCTGCGTCTGGTGCTTCGGATTCTGCAAGATATGACCGGGCTGAAGCTGGATCTGCGTAATGTGGAGATTAAGTTCTCCAGACGGAACTACGATAATCTCCAGACGAAGTCTCAGGTGCTGATCTCGATGCTGAACAATCCGAGGGTGCATCCGCAGCTGGCATTCGTGCATTCCGGTCTGTTCCTCGATCCCGAGAGCGCATACTTGCAGAGCAAGGAATGGTGGGAGTCCAACGAGCAGAAGGAAGCTGAAGAGATGGATAAATACGTGAAGTCGTTGGGTGATGACGATGCGGAATCCGTACCTGAAGACTGATAAAACCATCGCGTACCTGACGAAGCAGTATGCGAAGCTGTTCCGGCGTGTGACCGCGTTCGACGAGCTGAACATAATCTCCGTATCACACGAGGTTTATGACGAGGCGTTGAAGGTCACGGAGCAGGAAGTGACGCGGCTCGTGAAGTCTGTGTATGACAGCTATCGAGAATCCGGGGCGATTACAGCCCCGGAGGCTCTGGCTATTGTAGCGGCTCTCATGGCTGCGTATAACCCCACGACGAAGTATGTATACCAGAACGAACTGGATCGCAAGCGTTCGCGGTTCGCCGAGGGCGTGATTTCCAGCGAAACACCCGTCGAGGAAGTGGCGTTGGCGAAGCGGTTGCTGGTTAACATGAATAAGCAGTTCGCAGACGATGCCACATTTGAAGCGGTGGTAAAAGCGTTTGCAGACGACGGCGTGAAGCGCGTCCGCTGGATTACGGCGTTGGACGACAGACGCTGCAAGGAATGTAAGTCGAGACACGGGAAAGTGTACGACATTGATAACATACCCCCGAAACCGCATATGCACTGCCGGTGCTATGTGGAGCGGGTCGAATAATTTTTGATATGGGGGATTTTAAACATGATTACGATTAAACATCCGCGCAACGGCTTAGATCCGGTTGAGGTATACGGTCTGTCCAGCGACGAGAAGCCTGTTAATGTCCCGAACGCTTCTGTGTTCTATGAAATGGATTCCAAAAAGATGTTCCTTTTCTGCGCCCAGAACAAGACATGGCTTGAACAGTAAGGGGGCGGCAGTATGGATTTACATGAAATGCTGATGACCCGTAAACTGGTCGGCGGCGGCGGTTCTGGCGGTGGCGGAGGTTCTGGCGGCGGTGGCGGTTGGGATGGTCATTACAAAAGCGCGTACCCCGTGTCTATTGGTGACTATTTTTATTATGGTGATGACAATTTGAAGTCAATCAACATTAACGTACCATACAATCTTTACGCAGATTTGCAACATTGTAATATAGGCAAACGTGCCTGTTTTGCCTCAAAAACGCTTGAAACTGTCACATTGCGTTTTCCTAACAAAGGAAGCACCGTGAGTTTAGATGAGAATTCGTTTGCCGGTTCGGCTGTTAAGACGGTTTCGATTAGCGCAGACGATAGTATACACATTGGATACGCCTCATTTTCAGGCAGCGACATTGAGGAGATTTCCACTTCCATTAGCAACAACGGCGTATCACTTGGCAGAGAAGCGTTTTTATACTGTACAAAGTTAAAAAGTGTACGGTTCCACCGAATATCGGCTGTAGGCGAAAGTGCTTTTGCTGATTGCTTTTCTTTAGAAAAAATAAAGCTGAACGATTGCGACACTATCTCAGAAAATGCTTTTGCAAGATGCACGAATTTAAAAGCACTAATAATCGACACAAATGGTTGTCAAATTGACATTACGGCATTTCTGGACTCTGGCATTGCAACTGCGGATGGTGTGCCAACTGGAGAAGGTTTCGTATATGTGTCGGAGCGTGGATATGAAACAACTGTGGCACATTTGGTAGAGCAAGCAACTGTTGTACTTGGTGA
Source organism: Bacteroidaceae bacterium (assembly GCA_017628845.1). Lineage (GTDB taxonomy): Bacteria > Bacteroidota > Bacteroidia > Bacteroidales > Bacteroidaceae > Physcousia. Next base: position 18,831 of record JAGBYI010000097.1, on the reverse strand, counting down.
TGCGGCAACAGCGGAATATATTGTTAGAGCTATGCTCCGCAAAATCGAGGACTACCCCGAAATCTGCGGATGATATGACCATCAAGGTCTACGCAACCTGACAACGGAAATTACATAGGAGGTGGTCGATGAATGACCCCTGTACGATGCCCTAAATGCGGTCGATTGCTCGGCTACTTCGACGGCAAGGGCGAAGTGATCTGCACACGATGCAGAAAAGATGCGAAGGTGTATTTCGACACCGTCGCAAAAATTGTAGAACTGAAAAACCAAGAGCGCATCTGAGCGCCATTACCCCGACGGGGGTAGTGGCGTTCTTTTGTTTTGTGACAGAGAAGTCCTTAAAACGCAGAAATCGTGAGAGAACACGTTAAAACGCAGGAGGAACCAAAAATGGCAAAGATTGATTTCAGCAAAATCGAAGGTTACGAAACCATGACCGTGGAGGAAAAGCTGGCGGCTCTGGAGGCGCTGGAGCTCCCCGACGTGGACAAGATGAAGTCTGCGCTGGACAAGGCTACTTCCGAGGCGGCTGGTTTCAAGAAACAGCTCCGCGAACGCATGACCGAGGAAGAGGCTGCCAAGGCCAAGGCTGCCGAAGACATGGCAAGCGTTATGGCGGAACTGGAGAAGTATCGCGCTAAGGATGCAATCAACGAGTACACCGTCCAGTTCTTGGGCATCGGTTACGGCGACAAGCTGGCGAAGAGTACCGCTGAGGCTCTGCACAAGGGCGATATGGCAACCATGTTCAAGAACCACGCTCTGTTTGTGGCCGAGCGTGAAAAGGCGATGAAAGCGGAGCTTCTGAAAAGCACCCCTACTCCTCCCGCTGGTGACGGCGGCAAGAGTACATCCAAGGAGGCGTTCCAGAAGATGACCCTCGCCGAAAAACAGAAATTTGCGACGGAGAACCCCGACGCATACAAAGAATTTTACGCTGGCTAACGATCAGCGGCACAACGGAGGTTGTAGAACATGGAGATGTTCAAGGTAATCAAAGAGTACCCTCTTTACAGCGTTTCGACCGAAGGGCGAGTAATGAAAAACGTCTCTCGAAAGGTCATGACTCCGAGCAAGAAGCCGAACGGATATATGCAAATCAATTTGTTTACCTGTGACGGCAGACGAAAGAAAGAGTACGTTCACAGGCTCGTGGCACTCACGTTCATCCCCAACGTCAAAAAGCTCCCCGAAGTTAATCACATTGACGGTCGGAGAGATAACAACGTTTTGGAGAATTTGGAGTGGGTAACGCGGAGAGAAAACATCGACAAGAGTGGTTCGCATAAGCCAATTCGCGTGTCGCAGAAAGACGGCGAGTTGGTGGGGGAGTTCTCCAGCATACAGGATGCGTGTAAAAGACTTGGTCTTATCGGCTCTAACGTTTCCTGTTGCTTGCATAACGGAGCGCAAAAAACGCACAGAGGATACGTTTTTGATTTTATTTAAAAACAAAAATGGAGGTAACTAACTATGGCACATCAGACCTATTCTAACTTCGTACTGGCTAACGAGATTGAGGATCAGTACAACAGCTATCTGGATCTGGCTCGTTTCTGCACCGTTGATAACTCTCTGACCGGCACCCCCGGCATGATTAAGAAGATCAACGTGTACACCGCTACCGACGGCACCGAGAAGCTGGCTATGGGCATCGGTAACAGCAAGGACATCGAGGTCGGCTACGCCCAGAAGGAGTACGAGATCCTGATGGCTCAGAACCGCTTCAAGTATTTCGATGAGCAGGAGATGACCGATCCCCTGATTGTCACTACCGGCCTGCGTCACATGGCTACCGATATGTTCAACCATGTCAACGCTGACATCTTCGCCGAGTTCAACAAGGCCACCCTGTCTGTTGCTCTGTCCGGCTCTGACTACTTCGGTGCTTTCGTGGACGCCAGCGCCAAGCTGAACGTGGAACACGTCGAGGGTCTGGAGAAGTTCGCCTTCGTCAGCAACGAAGACATGGCCAAGATCCGCAAGGCTCTGAAGGACGACCTGAAGTATGTCGAGGCATTCGCTCGTTCCGGCTATGTCGGCACCGTTGCTGACTGGAACCTGTACGTGAAGAAGGATGCCGTGGCTGGCACCATCGTCGGCGGCACCCGCGATGCTGTCACCCTGTTCAACAAGAAGGGTACCGAGGTCGAGCAGGATCGTGACGGCGATATCCGCCAGAACACCATCTGGAGCCGCAAGTATTATCTGGCTGCTCTGACCGACGCCACTAAGGCTGTCAAGATCACCATCGGCGGCTGATTCAGCCCCGAAACATGAAAAGGAGGTAACACCTTATGGCGATTAACACTTATGGCATCACCCTTAAGTGGGGCGAGTCTGCCACTGATGTCAAGAAGGTTGTGGACATCAAGGATTTTCCCGACATGATCGGCGATCCCGAAATGCTGGAGACCACTACCCTGTCTGATGCACAGGTGACCAACATCCCCGGCATCAAGGGCAGTGATATGCTGACCTTCACCTGCAACTACACCAAGGCTGATTTCACTGCTGTGAACGCCGATGCTGAGAAGCCTCTGCACTACGCTCTGGAGTTCTCCGATGGCTCCAAGTTCACTTGGCAGGGCCAGCACACCTGCGGTCTGCCCGGTAAGGGCGTGAACGAGGTCGTCGAGTTCACCATCAACATCGCTGCCTCCTCCCCCGTGGAGTTTGCTGCGACCTAAGAACTGAAATAGGGGCGGGGTTCATCCTCGCCCCTTCGTGAAACGATGCTACGGCATCTGGGGGCTGCCTTTGCAGCCGAAATTAACTTTATCAAAATCAAAGGAGAACGCCAACAATGAGCAAAATCAATCTGACCTACGACAAGAAGGAATACACCCTTGAGTACAATCGTCAGAGCGTCAAGACCATGGAGAGTCAGGGCTTCGTTCTGGAGGAGCTGACTGCAAAGCCCATGACCATGATTCCTCTGCTGTTCGCCGGTGCGTTCATCAAGAACCACAGTGGCAAGAACGGCGTGAAGCGCAAGGTGATCGACGAGATTTTCGACGAACTCGATGATAAGTCTGCTCTCATGGAGGCTTTGATGGAGATGTACGCTGAGACCCTCGGCAGCCTGACTGATGACGGCGGCGCGGGAAACGTGAGCTGGGCGATGGTGAAGTAACCTCGCCCCAAAAATCATTCACCGAATTTTTTGAAGAGGTTTTTCCGGCGTATCTGGCCATGGGCATGACGTGGACACAGTTCTGGATCGACGAGCCGGAGCTGGCGATAGCTTATCGCAAGGCGGATGCCATAAGGAAGCGGCGAAAGAACGAGGAACTGTGGCTGGAGGGTATGTACACGGCTGAAGCGCTGAGTGCGACGGTCGGCAATATGTTCTCCAAGGGTCAGAAACACCCATACCCGGCAGAGCCGTTCCCCATCACTGTGGATGAGCAGCGAGAACGTCGGGAACGCGAGGAAAAAGCGAGAATGGAGCGCATGAAGGCGGCGTTTATGGCGCGGTCGCTCCAAGTGAATACGAGATTAGGAGGGAGAACCCATGACGAATGCTGAGAAAAGAACGGCGCTGGCAGCTACGCTGGCACCTGACACCGACACCGACGAGGTGCTGGACAACGTGCTGGCGGATGCAGAGGCGTTGGTTCTGAACCGAATGTATCCATATGGGTATCCCGATGGGACGGTTGTGCCGTTCCGATATGAGCGGATTCAGATTCAACTGGCGGCGGAACTGTACTCCAAGCGCGGCGCGGAGGGTCAGACCGGACATAGCGAGAACGGGATCTCTCGTAGCTGGCCGGAGAAGTCTGCACTGCTTGCGAGAATTATGCCGCACGTAGGGAGCGTGAGCAGCAATGCGTGATTTGATTCGAAACAAGCGGGGTCTGTGGTACGCAACCCCGGCTGGCAGTACACCAATTCTCGACGAGTACGGCAACGACACTCTGGAGGTAGAGGCGGTCTTTTCCTCCCCCCTCTACCTCCGGGCGAACGTCAGTGCCAACGCTGGTCAGGAAGCCGTGGAGGTTTTCGGATCTCAGACGGAGTACAGCCGAACGGTGAGCATTGCCGGTAACGAGTGCGTACTGACGGAAGGCTGCCGCGTGTGGTTCAACAAGGAACCCAACGCTGCCGGAGACGACAACAATTACGTTGTGGCCAAGGTGGCAGACAGCAAGAATGGTTTTCTGGTGGCTCTGCGAGAGGTGACGCCTCATGGCTAATAAGGTCATTCGGTTGGACGGTCTCTCTGCGGAAAACATCGAAAAAGCCGCTCAGGAACTGCGCGACTACGCCGATTGGGTGGAGAAGAAGTCCGAAGAACTCGTGGAGAAGCTGGCGAAACGCGGTGCCACGGTTGCCGAACTTCGTTTCACAGGCGCTCGGTACGACGGCGAAAACGATGTGGAAGTTCGTGTAGATTCACAGGGCACCACGGCTACGATTTACGCCGAAGGCACGGCGGTGGCGTTTATCGAATTTGGTTCTGGTAATGCGATGGGTTACGGACACCCGGAGGCTGGCAAGCATGGCTTGGGGCCCGGCACTTGGTCGACGAGCGAGGAGCTTGGCGGCAAGGGTCACTGGAACGACCCGAACGGCTGGTATTACAAGCACGGCAAGAAGTCGCACGGTAATCCCCCGGCGATGGCGATGTACGGTGCTGTACAGGCAATGACATACGAATTGACGATGATTGCAAGGGAGGTTTTTGGTTCGTGATAGATTTCAGCAATGAGATTTTTAATGCGGTGGCCACAGACCTCCGTTCTGCATATGAGGGCATCAAGGTTGTGGGAGAGTATGTCTCATCCCCCACCCACTTCCCTACTGTGACCATTGACGAGATCGGCAATGTTCCCACCCATCTGGACAGTGCATCGAGCAATAAGTATGCCCGTGTGACATACCGGGTGCAGGTGTTCAGCAATTTGAAATCCGGCAAGCGCCGTCATGCGAGAGAAATCTACGCACATCTGGACGGCGTGTTACAGGGGCTGGGGCTGTTTGCGGCAACGTACACCACCACCCCGGCTATTTATAACTCCGAGGTCTACTGCATCACCGCAACATACGAGGCTGTGGTAGACAGAAACGGAGCGATTTTCCGAGGCTAACGGTAAGGAGGTGTTTGTATGTCGGTGACCATCGATAGTCTTGATATACAAATCAGATCCAGCGCCGGGAGCGCAGCAAAAAATATCGGCGACTTGGCGAGAGAACTGGGCAACCTGAACCAAAACGCCAAGGTCACGAAAATCGTGAACTCTCTGGAGCGGCTGAACGGCGCGCTGGGCAACATGAAGACCAACATCAGCACGATGTCCCACCTGTCTGCCATGTCCAAGTCGCTGTCCAGTCTGGCGGCGCTCCCGAAGCTGGATGGCTTGCGGAGTGCGATTAACGAACTGAAGAAGCTGCCGGCCGTCACGCAGAGTCTCGACACGGCGGAGATTACGCAGTTCGCATCGAAAATGAAAATGCTGGCAACCGGCTTGAGCCCTCTGGCTACGCAGATTGATAAAATCAGCAAGGGCTTCGCCAAGCTGCCTCCACAGGTCAGCAAGTGCGTGACCGCTGTTAAGAGGCTGGACAGCGCAAACAAGTCTGTCACGAAGTCCACACAGGCTCACGGCGGTGCGCTGAACACCCAGAGCTTGAATCTCATGACTGTCTATGAGAACCTGTCTAACGTGTTTGGCATGATGCACGGCATTCAGGATGCGATCGCAAAGGTGCTGAACGACGCCATCCAGTGGGATAGTGTTCAGGCGCGTTTCGGGCGGTCTATGGGTGACAGCGCGGAAGAGTATCTGGCATATGTTCAGAAGCTAAACGCGGTGCTGGGCATCAATGAACAGCAGTTCATGAGTTACAGTTCCCTGTTCGCCGACATGATGCGTGGTTTCGGTGTTGCTCAGAAAGACGCAGCCACTATGGCGGTCGGCTTTACCGAGTTGGCATATGACATTTGGGCTGGTACAGGCGACGTATTCAGTTCACTGGAAGAGGCGATGGACGCCGTTCGCTCTACCATCGGCGGCGAAACTGAAAGCATCCAGAGAGCGGGCTTCTCTGTCATTGAGTCCACACTCAAGGAAACGGCTGCACGGCACGGTCTGGCGGTGAACATCGAGAAGGCCACTATGGCTGAGAAAACCTACCTGAGATACCTCACGCTGGTCGACCAAGCTCATGCCAGAAGCTACGTTGGCGTATACGCCGCAGAGATGAAAACGGCCGAGGGTGCTATCCGTAGTCTGACCCAGAGCGTTAAGACGCTGTCTCAGGCGTTCGGTCAGTTGTTCATCCCCGTTCTGGAACTCGTGATTCCGTATATCACGGCGTTTGTCGAAATCGTCACTGACGGCGTTCGCCATATCGCGGGGCTGTTTGGCATCGAATTGTTCCAGATTGACTGGCGTACTCCGGCGACCGGCATGGAAAGCCTCGGCGAGGGCGCTGAGGGTGTTGCGAACGGTCTGAGCGGAGCCGCTGCTGAAGCGAAAAAGCTGAAGCATTACACAATGGGCTTCGATGAACTGAACGTTATCGATCCCAACAGCGGAAGTTCCGGCCCTGGTGCTGCCGGCGCCGCTGGCAACGGTAACGCTTTCGCTGGTATGGATCTCGACACCTTGTGGAACGAGAAGGTGTTCGAACAGGCCAGTCAGAAGGTCGCCGAGCTGAAGCAGAAAATCAAGGATTTTGCCGAGGAGCATAAAATCATGCTTTCGGTTGTTGGATCGGTTGGCGCTATTTTCGCTTTCGCCAAGGCCATCAGAGTGCTGAACGCGCTTCTGGGTATCACGAAAACGTGGGGCGGTCTTGTCACTGTATGGAGCGGAATTAGCACGGCGGTATCGAAGCTGGGCGGCTTGTTTGGCGGACTACAGACGTTTGTTGCGCTGTTGAAGGAAGGCGCAGGTCTGGGCGGTACGCTGGCTGCTACGTTCCCGAACTTGGCGAACGCCGTGTCTGCTGTTGTGAAGTGGTTCGCGCCTCTCGGCACAGCGGTGCAAGCTGTGGCTGGCTTCCTTGGTCTGCCTGTGTGGGCGGTTGCCGTTGGAATCATCGCCGCCATCGGTTCTGTGGTCTACTACCTGTATGAAAACTGGGAGTCTGTTGTCAACGTAGCCAAGGCGTTTTTCGAGACCAACATCGTTCCCAAGCTGGAGTCCATCAAGGAAAGCTGGAACAAAATCACAGACGCGCTCTCCCCTGTTACCGGACTGTTCTCCAGCATCTTCGAGGAACTGGACAAAATCGATTTCTTCAAGCGCCTGTTCGAAGGTTTTGGTACGGCGATTGAAACGGTCGGCGGTATTATCTTCCACGTCGTTGCAAGTGTGGTCGCTGGAGCGTTTTCTTCCGTTGTGGCTATCATCGAGGGTTTTGTTCAGGCCGTTAGCGGCATCGTAGAGATTGTGACGGGCGTTGTGCGAATTGTCGCCAACCTTCTGACGGGCGATTTCTCCGGCGCGTGGGAGGCTGCGAAAGATACCGTCATGGGTGTGGTGGATCTGTTCGTTGGTCTGTACGACATGACGATTGGCGCAGTGGTGAAGTTCGTCGAGGGTGTCATTGACTGGTTTGTCGAGCTTTGGGATGAGCTGGTTGGTCATTCTATCGTACCGGACATGATTGACGCGATCGTGGAGTGGTTCGCCGGTATGCCGGAGCGGGTGTTCAAGTCTGTAGAGGAATTTGCAAAGGGCGTTATCCAGCGTTGCAAAGACCTGTGGTCTGACATCAAGGGGTGGTTCAACACCAATATCGCGCCGAAGTTCACAAAGAAATACTGGGCAGATATGTTTGATTCCATCCGTCAGGGCGTGATGGAAAAGATTCGCCTGACATGGGACATGGTAAAAGCGTGGTGGAACGGCAACGTTGCCCCTAAGTTTACTTTGACTTACTGGGTCGACCAGTTCAAGAACCTCAAGGAAGGTTTCACGCAGACCATCAAGAATATGCTGAACTCCGGCATTGATATGCTGAATAAGTTTATCGGTTGGCTGAACTCCAAACTGAATTTCAGTTGGGACGGACTGACGATTGCCGGTAAAGAGATTTTCCCCGGTGGCAGCGTCCAGTTGTTCACCATTCCGACGATTACTCAGCGGTTCGAGAAAGGCGGTTTCATCGAGGACGGTCTGTTTACCATGAATCACGGCGAGATCGCCGGTAGGTTTGGTAACGGGAAATCTGTGGTGGCCAACAATCAGCAGATTGTGGAAGGTATCGCTGCCGGTGTTTATAGTGCCGTGGTTGCGGCTATGAACGCGACGAGCGGTGGTCAGAGCCAGAGCGTGAACGTGTATCTGGACGGCAAGCAGATTTATTCCAGCATGAAAAAAGTGGAGTCTGAGCGTGGTTTGTCTCTCATGGGCAATCAGCTTGGCTACGCATACTGAGCGCCGTGAGCGCCACTTTTAGGAGAGGGGTGGTTTGAATGATTATTTACCTTGCAACAAACATGGTGAACGGCAAGCGATATGTTGGTCAAACCATTCGCCCCCTGAAAGAGCGATGGAAAGACCATTGTCGGGTGAAAGATAACAATTACTTTCATCGGGCTATCCAAAAATACGGCCCCGAAAACTTCTCTGTAAAAATCATAGATACAGCGGAAACCGCGACCGAACTGGACGAAAAAGAAGCGTTCTGGATCAAAGAGCTGAACACGCTTTTTCCACATGGGTACAACCTCAAGGAGGGCGGAAATGTTTCCATGCGCGGACGATGCGGTGTTAACAACCCAAAGTCCAGACTGATATACCAGTTTCGCTTAGACGGAAGCATGGTGAATGGATATCACGGCATTGGTGAAGCGTGTCGCGCGACAGGGTGTAGCCATTCCTCAATTCTGCGTAGCTTAAAACGAGGATTTCCGCTCACTGCCGACTGCGTGTGGATCTACGCCGACAGTTTTTCTCCAGAGCGATTGGTCGGTTTGATTGATAGCTATCCCGGCAAGCGTTGGAAGCGCGTCGTATGCGTTGAAACCGGAGAAGTGTTCCAAAGCATGACAGAGGCCGCGAGAGCTTATAACACAACGCCGGGGTCCATTTCCGCTTGTTGTGCTGGTCGGCTCAAAACAACAGCACGCAAGCACTGGAAAACACTGTGAGAGGAGGGCTTGAACCTATGACTGCACTGATTTCTGTGGACGGTGTTGCTTGGCCGGAGCCGTCCAAATACGATGCAAACACGGCCACTATAGTCGATTCCGCCCGAAATGTTCAGGGCAAAGTAATTGGTTCAGTAGTGCGACACGATGTCGCCAAAATCGAGGTATCATGGCGATACCTTACGGCTGAGCAATGGGCGAACATCATCGGCCCATTTACCGAGAAGTTCTATGTTACTGTTACTTTTTTCAACCAAGCCACCGCATCATATACAACGCGCCAAATGTATGTTTCGGACAGATCAGCCTCGATGTGGAGAAGACACCCCGCTACCGGCGCGGTAATGGGCTGGGTTGAACCGAAACTCAGTTTGGTGGAGGTGTAAGCCATGATTGCAGTATCCAGCGGGTGGGCGGATGCTCACAAAGGCACACTGCTGCCGGAAATGTTTGTAGAACTCACCTATCGAGCCACCGAGCCGGGTCTGCAGCAGGATGCAACCGCCTCTGCCACGATGGAGACGGCGTTTTCTGAGGCGGAGACACTGGTGGATGGTACGCACAAAAGCAGCGAGCGGTACGGCACACTGGAACATGGTCTCTGGGGCTTGGACGGAGGTGTTTCGTTCTTTGACGAGACACCTATCGACCCCGGCTATGTGTCCAGCGCACTTTCCGATGCATCTGGCGTGTTTGCTACCGCTCCCAAAATCACCATCAATCTCGCTACGCAGCACACGGAATTGATTCCAGGCATCACGATTACATGGAGCGACGCTTTCAACGAATGGGCAACGGACTTCCGAGTAACAGCCTACAACAGCAATATGGTGGTTGCGCAGATGACGGTCACCGGAAACGCTTTGCCTGTGTCCGCTGTTTGGATGGATCTCGCCTCTTACAATCGCATCACAATAGAGATTCTGCGATGGTCTCTCCCCTATCACCGGGCGCGATGCGTCGGCGTGTTTCTTGGCATCGAGCGAGTCTACGGCAAGAGCGACCTTCTGGGGTTTGACCACACACAGACGGCGGATCTCCTCTCTGCGGCTCTGCCGAAAAGCGCCATTACATTCCGTCTGCGGAACGACGATAACCGATGGAACCCAGAGAACCCCAAGGGCGTTGAGCGTTATCTGCTGACACAGCAGGAAATCCGTCTGCGCTATGGCATGACCGTGGGCGGTGCGACGGAGTGGATTAAGGGCGGCACGTTCTGGCTCAGTGAGTGGTCTACGCCGTCAAACGGTATGGAGGCCAGTTTTACCGCCCGTGATGCAATCGAGTTTATGAGTGGCATCTACACAGGCCCCCGTTCTGGAACGCTGTATGCCATCGCGCAAAGCGCATTGGAGCAAGCTGAGTTGTCTCTACTGGACGATGGGTCTAAGCGATATGTGTTGGCTGACGTGCTGAAAAACTACTCCACGAATCTATCGGCAGATACCAACGAGTATACCATTGCGCAGATTCTGCAACTGGTGGCTCACGCCGGGTGCTGTGTGTTCTATCAGGATCGGGACGGCATCGTGCGAATCGAGCCGACGTCGGACAGATACTCCGGCTTTATGATTGAGCCGCACAACAGCTATGCGCACCCGGAATATACGATGGGTAAACCGCTGAAGTCGGTGGCTGTGTCGTATGGCGAAGACCAGACCGCTACCGTAGTTTCCGGCGGCACCGGCGAGGTGCAGACGGTCAGCAACGCCATGCTTCGCACAGAAGCTGACGCACTGCGGGTCGGTGAGTGGACGAAAAAAGTGCTGGAGCATCGAAAGGTCATCTCCGGCGAGTTTCGGGCAGATGTCCGGCTGGATGTGCTGGATAACATCATCGTTACCAGCAAGTACGCATCCAACGTCATCGGCGTTACCGAGGTGTCGTTCTCTACTACAGGTGGTGCTTTCCGTGGCAAGTATGTGGGGCGTGTGACATCCATTGACCTGAAGTCGGCGGATCGCCGCAGCAACGAGTTCTACTCCGGGGAGGTGTGATGTGTGGAACTGATTACAGATCGCAACGAAGCGGACGTTGCTCGATGGAGAACCTTGCACGACAAGGGCTGGGTGGCCATGAACGAGGGCGAACGCAGCGAGTGGCTGTCGGAAATGAAAGGTCGGTACTCGCACACCGACATGAACCGTGTGGAATCGGCGGTACAGGCTCTTTCCTCGCGCCTTACGTTTCTGGGGTATCAGCATCCGCATCTGAGCGTAAAAGCCGACTGGAAGGCCGGAGATATCCCGACAAAGGCAGATTTCGACCGATACTTCGGGAACGTCGCTGTGCTGCGGTCGGTTATCGCAGTGCCGGGTTCAACGCCAGAGACGCCAACCACAGAAAAGCGGTTTGATTATCTTCTGGCAAACGATTTGGAGAAGATACTGGAAGCCATTGATGCAGGAACATCGAAAATACAAAAGCCTTGGATTTTCTCCGGGGACATTTTTGCTGGGGAGGTTTGATTTATGGCATTGAAAACCCCGGTCGTTGACCGGATTCCCACTTATCCGGGTCGAGTGACGCTGACCCCGGTAAGCGGACAGACAAACACATATGATCTGGTGAGAGCGGACCAGCCCATCGAGGAGGGTACTCCGCTCAACAAGCTGCTGTTCGACCAGAAGGCGTACACGCTGACAGACGACGTAATCGTGTATGTTTCCAAGAGCGGCAGCGACGCAACTGGCGACGGCACAAGCGGCGCCCCGTATGCAACCATTCAGAAGGCGGTTGATTCCCTCCCGAAGTGGCTGGATGGCCATATGGCTTCTATTAGCATCGCAGCAGGAACCTACGAAGAGCGCGTAGAGTTGTATGGTTTCCAAGGCGGCATTGTGGATCTCGGTACAAGCGGTGCCAGTGTGACAGTGCGAGGCGTTCAGGTTACTGCCAGTTCTTTGGTTCGCATTAACGTGAACATCACCCGATCGGCAAGTGCGGGTGGCACACCCTTGAACGTGCGGTTGGGTAGCTGTGTACAGTTCGGAAATGATTGCGTGATTAATGGCTCGTCCGGCAACACTTCCGGCATTGTGGTTGAATCAGGCAGCGTCTTGTCAGCCTTGGTGGACATCTTCGGTTACATGACGAAAACCACGATCAGCAATTGCGGCTACTACGCGATCTACGTTACCGGCGGGTCTAAGGTCGCTCTGGGCGAGATTGCCGGCTCCGGCAATGGTACGGGTCTATACGCTGCTGACGGAGGCGTCATCAGTTACAGCGACCGGAGTCTGTCGGCTACCACGATGAACGTGACTGTTACTGGCGGTCGGATCTACAGTGGCGCTCAGACCAATATCCCGAACTATTAAGGAGGAAACGATATGCCTACTTTGACATATTTGGGCGACGAGTATAGTTGCGCCACAGCAATCAAAGGCGCGGACTACATTCATCTGCTGAACGAAGCGGGTGTTATGATCGCCGCCTTTGACGAAATCACGGATTTCTCCGGTTTCAAGCTGACCAACGGCAGCTATACCTCCCCTGTTGCCGACCATGACTGCTATCTGGCGGTGTTGCGTGACGATGGCACGATTGGTCGGGGCGGCCACAAGTGTTCTGATATTCCGCAGACTGCCGCAGATGTGGGGGCGCTTCCTATTGGCGGTGGAACGTTGACTGGAATGACACTTGGTTTGCGTGAGGGACAGGCTATTTTCGAAGCATATCCCGGAAATCTTGATATTATTTCGAGAAGAACGGATGCTTCAAATCAATTTAAATTTCGATTGAACAATGATGCCTCACTTTCCAGAGCATTGATGTTGTATCAAACGGTGAATGGAGAAACTACCGAATACGCCATCTATGGCAAACATAACAAGCCGACTGCCGCAGATGTGGGGGCGGTGGCTAAGACAGGCGATACCATGACGGGACAGCTTCACATTGACACGAACCAAATGGGGCGCGGTGTTATCGTCGGCGGTAATACCGAAAACGCCTACTTCGCGTCCATCGGATCTGGCGGCGTAAACAATCAGCGAACAATGCAAATTCGCAACGCAGACACAACGACACCGGCAACCAATGCCTTGCAGTATGCCGTGTGGACAGATAGCAAAAGCGTAAACTACACCATCCTCCACACTGGCAACCTGTCCGCAAACGGCGTGGCGAGGATCGAAACTGGTAGCTATGTCGGCACTGGTGAACTTTCTAAAAGTCTGACGCTATCCGGTGAGCCGCAAATGCTGATTGTGTCAGACGGAAGCCCCTTAATGTATGGTACAGATGTTCACAACTTCAGTCAGTTTATTTGGCATAAGGGTGTCACGAAGCATATTGTTGCGCAACATTCGTATGGTCAAGGCAACAGAAACTTTGTTGTGGATGGGAATACTATTCGGTGGTCTGCAGAGGTTGAAGTTGTATCTTCCAGTGCAATGAACATCAGCGGCGAAACATATTACTACACGGCTATCGTCAAATAAGGGGGGAAACACATGAAAATGCTTGAAATCGCCGCACTGGAAAACGGTGCGCACAGAAACCAGACATTTCACGGCACCCTCCCCGATGGTTGGGCGGTTGTGCCGGAGGACATGGAACTGGAGAATTTCCCGTTTGGTGAGGTGACCGCTGAGGAGGTCACCCACTACCGGGATAAACAGGTCCTGCGGGATGTAACTAAGACCCGCGATATTCCTGTCGTGGACGAGGATGGCAACCACGTGCTGGATGAGGATGGCAACCCCGTCATGACCACGGAGGAATACACCGAACAGGAATGGGTAACGGAGCAGGAGCCTTACGGCGTTATGACCGTCACCGGGTGGGAACCTCTTCCGATGCCGGAACCGGCACCGAAACCGGAACCTGAACCCAGCGCAAACGATGTGCTGAACGCACTTTTGGGGGTGAGCGTATGAACAAACTTCAGATGGCAGAGCAGTTTCGCAAGGCTGTGCAGATGTTCGCTGCCAGCCTGAGCGACGAACAGGCGCTGGAAATCGCCACAATTTACGACGCATGGGCAGCCGATAAAAACTACGCCGCTGGTGAGTTCCTGACCTACGGCGTGAACAGCGTGGGCGATCCGCAGCTTTACAAGGTGGTACAGGCGCACACCAGCCAGCTTGACTGGCTGCCCGACCTCTCCCCTTCCCTGTATGTGGCAATCGGTCTGGACGAGAAGGGCTATCCTGTGTGGAGCCAGCCTACCGGAGCGCACGACGCCTACAACAAGGGCGACATCGTGGACTACAACGGTGTGCTATATGAATCCCTGATGGACGGCAATACCCACTCCCCCGCTGATTATCCAGCGGGATGGAAGGCGGTGGAAGCCTGATGGATATGGAACAGGTTGCTGTTCAGCTCCAGAAGATTGATGACCGCTCCGTCCGAAACGAGGGGCGCATCAAGAAGCTGGAGTCAGAACACGAAGCGTTGCATCAGTTGGCAACATCTGTTGCCATCATGGCTGAAAAGATGGATGTCATGAACGCCAGCGTAGACAAGCTGACCAGCAAGGTCGAGGAGCTTGAAGCCGAACCAGGCAAGCGATGGAAGTTTGTAATCGAGAAGGCGATCTACTTCGTGGTCGCCGCTGTGGTGGGATTCATTCTGGCCAGAGTCGGCCTGTAATTTCAAGGAGGAGATGCATATGGAACTGATTCAGAAAAGACTGGCAAACCTTCTGTGTGTTAAGTCCATCGTCACCATCGTGCTGACGGCTGTGTTCGCCTATCTGGCTGTGACGGGTGCTGTCTCTCAGGACTTTATGACCGTGTATACGGTCGTGATTGCGTTCTACTTCGGAACGCAGACGGAGAAGAAAAAGGATGTGAGCGGCAATGTTTAAGATTGCACTGGGTGCCGGACACGGAATCAACACGGCCGGCAAACGCTGTTTGAAGTCGCTGGACCCCAATGAGACCCGCGAATGGTGGCTGAACGACCGGATCTGCGACCACGTAGAATCGCTTCTGAAGGATTACGAGGGGTATTCCCTTCTGCGTCTGGATGACAGTGATGACGGCAAGGAAAACCCGGAGCTGGCGGATCGCGTGAATCGCGCTAACACGTGGGGGGCGGACTTCTATCTGTCCGTCCACCACAACGCCGGTGTGAAGGGTGGCAAAGGTGGCGGCATCGTGGCCTTTGCCCATCCAAACGCCAGCAAAGCGTCCGTAGAATGGCGAGACGCTCTGTATGACGCTCTGATCGACCATACCGGGCTGAAGGGCAACCGAGCAACGCCGAAGGCCACAAGTGACCTGTATGTGCTGCGAAAGACCTCCATGCCAGCCGTGCTGCTGGAGCTTGGTTTCATGGATTCCCGTACCGATGTGCCGGTGATCCTGACGGACAAGTATGCTCAGAACTGCGCAAAAGCCATTGTGGAGGTTCTGGTGCAGCGTGGTGGTCTGACTAAGAAGGTCAAGTACCGCGTACAGGTTGGCTCTTTTTCCAAGCTGGAGAACGCGGAGAAACTGAGCAAAGAACTGCGCAGCAAAGGTTATCAAACTTACGTTGTGAAGGGGTGAGCGCTATGCTACCCGATAACAAGCCGATTATCTTGAATCTACCGGCGGACATGGGCGAAGTCGAGATATATGCCATCCACGACCTTCACTACGGCAACAGGCAGTTCAACCTGAACAAATGGAAACGGCTGAAGGAGGAGATCCTCTCCTCCCCCAACCGATTCTGTGTGATGGTGGGTGACATGATGGAGATGGCGATTCCGGGTTCTAAGTCCGACACGTTCTATCAAACGGTGCCGCCTGACGCTCAGAAAGAGTGGATCGCCTACGAGATGGGCGAACTGTCCGACCGCATCATCGCTGTTGTGAGCGGCAACCACGAGCATAATCGTGCCACTAAAATTTGCGGTTTATACCCGCTCTACGACGCTTGCTGTTGGGCAAAGATTCAGGATAAGTACAGAGAGAACTACGCTGTCGTTGACATCGGCGTCGGAAAGCGTAGTAAAAACGACGATCGGCAGTTCCGTTACGTTGGATTCCTGACGCACAAGGCACGCGATTTGAAGGGCTGGTCTACCGTGGACACTCTGGAGGGCTTCGATTTCATGGTCTATGGTCACGACCACGATCCCAAGGAACACGCTCGTGGTCACCTAATCTATGACGGCAAAAACAAGATGCTAAGGACAAAGTCTATCGAAACAGTCAACGCTGGTAGTTTTCTGGAGTATGGAGATTATGCGGCGAGAGCTGCGTACAGACCTCCTTCCGAGAAGCTGTACAAAATCGTCCTCTGCCCACGCAGCATGGAAAACAAGCTGATTCGGACGGTAGGATTCTATGTATGACAAAAGGGGTGAGCGCGACGCTCACCCCTTCCCCGTTTTCCACAAAACACAAGATATTGATGTGAATTGTGGATAACTTGACATTTTGTGTATTGCATTTTCAGAATGTTTGTGGTAAGTTATCAACAACGACAATGAAAAAAGCCCCCGACGAATCGGAGGCTTTAGAATAAGCGACATCCGCAAAAGTGCTGGTAACACGTTTGCGGAACTAAGGATACCTTCCCCGTATCCGGCAGCGCCCTTGCGCATATGGCTTATTCATGCCCTTATTGTATCATTTTGGGTGTGAAAGTCAATAGTAAAAGGACGTATTTCAGAATTTTCTGGCCGCACGGGTGTATCCTGTGCGGCATTTTTGTTTTTGGCGAAACAAAAAGACCAGCCGAAGCTGATCTCTTTGTCGTTCCGCATTTGGCGATGCGGTAATATTCAGCGATAAAAAGTCCATAGCACACGCTCTGCGATGCTGGTTTTTGGCGAAATCAGCGGCGCGTAGAGTGCGGCGAAGCCAACCCAAAAACGGGCGGAGCCGAGCCGAAAAAAATAACACGCGGTGGAACCTTGTAAAAAACGAGGATCTATCGGGTGCGGCGGAGCCATGACTTTTTTAAGTGGCAATATTATATCAATCGCCAAAACGAATGTCAACCCTAAAACTTAATATACTGAGGACGGTATCCCCACCACGACAACCTCGTTAAAAAATGTTGGACTGAATGTACCGGAGCGAAGTGGGGCTGAAGACATTCCGGCGACTCGTGTGATACTCTCTCCACTTTGCGTTTCGTCGTCAGCACGGCTGACAGCACCGTGCCTAAATAATATGCTATGCGGAGGACGCTGCTTTATGCAGCCGAGGTTTGTGAGCCTCGATCCAGTGTGTCGCCTTCAGCCTATGCCGTTCGGATGGATGTAACGGTGTCTACCTTAAAGGTGGTCGGACAAGCTGATTGAATTACGAGAGAGTCAACCGATGGTCCCGATTCCCAAGACCATGATGTGTTGGTAAAGACCGATTTCTCGGTCTTACTCTGCCCTCCGGAGCCACTCAAACCCAGCCCATGATGGTTGGACACCGAGCGCAGAAAGTCAATAGGAAACGCAAAAAATAAAAAAATATTTTTTAGGAAATCGGCCCCCGGCCCAAACCGATTAAGATCCAGAGGAACGCCGCGAGGCTGTGACCGGAGTGAAAATGCGAAAAACGCAAAATAATGGTTGACAGGCACATAATATGTTTTATATTATAATATATATTATGCGACATATCATAATACATACGATGGCATATATTATAATACGAGGAGATTAAAGCTATGAAAATCATTGCTGTAGCAAACCAAAAAGGTGGAATCGGTAAAACCACCACATCGTTGGCTCTGGCGGCCGGCTTAAAGCGTAAGAAAAAGAAAGTACTGCTGATCGACCTTGACCCACAGGCGAACGCAACGGACATCTACCGGGCGGAAATCGAAGGCGTTGGGACAGCGTATGACCTCCTCGTTGACGGAGATACTGACTGCATTCAGAATATGGATGCTGGCGACATTATCGCCGGAGATCCTAACCTTAAGGACGCATCCAAGCTGTTGGACGGCGTGAGTGCTGCATATAAGCTAAAGAAGGGGCTGGCAAGCATCGCTCCGAACTACGATTTTATTATCATTGACACTCCACCGGCGCTCTCGGTTCTGCTTACGAACGCTTTGACTGCGGCGGACACGGTGATTATTCCGCTTACATCGGATCGTTTCGGTCTGCACGGTCTGGTGCAGCTCAATGACACGATTAAGGATATTAAAGAGTTTACCAATCCGGGGCTAACGGTTGCTGGTCTGCTGTTGGTAAAGTATCGTGCAAGCACTACGCTGGCGAAAGCGGTGGATGAAAGTCTCCCAGAATATGCCGCGTTGTTAGGCACAAAGATTTTTGACACGAAGATTCGCGAAAGCATCGACGCTCGTAAGGCGCAAGCTGCACAGGCCGGTCTGTACTCATTCGCACCGTACTGTACGACGGCAAGGGATTACGATAGCTTTATTGACGAACTGCTGAAGGAGGAAAACTGAGATGGCAAAGAACGCACACAAGACTAATGCACTGGGTATGGAACTCAGCCCCGCCAGCTTCAAAACTGTGGAAAAGGAACACACTGCACCTGTAGAGGCACCGTCGGATATTCTGGCAAACCTCGAAACGGATAAGCCTGTGATTAAAGGGTTCTCATTCACACTCCGGGAGGACAATGTGAAGAAACTCAGATCGCTTGCAAAGAGCCGTGGTGTGAGTGCGTCTAAGATGCTCGACCACATTCTGTCCGAAGTTATCAAGTAAGCATAGTGTTCTTTTGGCGAACAAGGATACTTCAATATCACAACAGCCGACCCATCGTCTGATGAATCGGCCTTCTTTTCTTCTA
>JAGBYI010000096.1 GCA_017628845.1 Bacteroidaceae bacterium | reverse complement strand
GGACGTGAGGCACAGGAACTTTCCGGTGCAGGTGCAACCTTTCCTCTGCCTTTCTATAATGTGGTCTTCGAGCAGTTTTCCCTGCTCAATGGCGATGCCGTGGCATACGGAGGCATAGGTTCGGGTGGCGGTGTGCGCAACCTGCGCGACAAGATCGTTGACTTTGCCGGAAGCGATGCTTTCCTCACGGACAAGGAGATGGCCGATATGCCCGAGGTGCTTCATGTCCCCACCTGTATGGGTGCAGTGGTTCTTGCCTATAATCTTGAGGGAGTAGGCGAACTCAACCTTTCAGGCGAGGTGATTGCCGATATATTCGCTGGCAATATAAAGATGTGGAACGACGAGCGTCTGGCCGCTCTCAATCCCAATGCACAACTCCCTGCCGAGGCTATTATACCCGTATTCCGTTCAGACGGTTCGGGCACTACCTTCGTCTTCACCGACTATCTTACAAAGGCCAGCCCCATGTGGAAAGAGAAGTTCGGTGCCGGCAAGTCGGTAAACTTCCCCTCTGGCCAGGCAGCAAAGGGCAATCCTGGTGTGGCAGGTGTAATCAAGCAGACAAAGAACTCTATTGGCTATGTTGGGTCGGAGTATGCCTTTGCACAGAAGATAGCATACGCAAAGGTTCAGAACCTGCAGGGCGAGTTTGTAGAGCCTACATCAGCAAGCATCTCGGCAGCCGCTTCCGGAGACATCCCTGCCGACACACGTTGCTCAATCACCAATTCTGATGCGCAGGGTGCTTATCCCATCTCCACATTCACATGGATGATTATCTACAAGGAGCAGAACTACTCCGACCGCTCAAAGGAGCAGGCTATTGCCACGCTCGACCTCCTGAAGTACATCCTCTCGGACGAGGCACAGGGCATTACCTCAGAGGTACACTATGCACCGCTCCCAAAGAAGGCCAGGGAGCAGAGCATGAAGAACCTGCATACGGTAACCTATGATGGAATGACAATACTGTAACAATCATAAAACTATGAATGACAAACTATATAGAGGTTTCCTTTTTATAGCGGCATTGGTAGTACCTGTAGTGTGCGGGGGCGTGGTTTACGCCCTCGTCACAGATGCTTACGATGCATTCGAGCATTTCGGATTCTTCAGGTTCCTCACCTCATCGGAGTGGAACTACACCGAGGGTGCCGAGCAGTATGGTGCATTGCCATTCATCACGGGTACGCTGATGACAACACTCCTGGCCCTCATCTTCTGCATACCCTTTTCGCTCCCCGTTGCCTTGTTCGTGGGCGAGTACTTCAAGGGTACAAAGGTTGCTGCTCTGCTCAGTACCGTAACCGATCTGCTGGCAGGTATCCCCTCTATCATCTATGGCTTGTGGGGATTCTACACCTTGCGTCCTGTCATTATGGCTCTCGACATTTCGCCACAAGGGTCGGGCATACTCACCGCCTCATTGGTGCTGGCCATCATGATCATCCCCTATGCAGCATCGCTCAGTGCCGAGTTCATAAAGATGGTGCCAAACGACCTGAAGGAGGGTGCATACAGTCTTGGGGCAACGAGAGCCGAGGTTGTGCGCAAGGTGGTATTTCCCGTTGCAGGTTCGGGTATCTTCTCTTCCTACGTCCTTGCCATAGGCCGTGCCTTGGGCGAGACAATGACGGTGACCATGCTGATTGGCAATACCAATGACATACCACAATCGATAACTTCTACGGGCAATTCGATGGCATCAATCATTGCCAACCAATTTGGCGAGGCAGATGATTTGCGCCTCTCATCGCTCATTGCCATCGGTTTGATTCTTTTCCTGATAACCGCAGCAATCAACATGGTGGGCAAGATAATGATTAAACGTGCAAGAATATGACTACATTCAAACTTAGAAACCGGTTGGCAAAGGACAAACTTATGCTCTGTGGCGTATGCTTTCTTGCCATGCTTACAGCAGTTCCTTTGCTTGCCATTTTGGGAGAGGTGATAATTCGTGGTTACGACCAGTTGTCGTGGTCGTTCTTCACCGAGCCTACCCCTACGGCCTATAAGGCCATGAAGGCCATCGAGGCAGGCAGGCCCATCCCCGGTGGCATTGCCAACGGTATAATTGGCACGATGATAATGCTGGGCATGGCTGTTGCCGTTGCTGTTCCCGTTGGCATCTTGTGCGGTGCTTTCCTGGCAGAGAACAGCAAGAGCCGCTTCGCTCAGGCAGTAAGTTATCTTACCGACCTTCTGCAGGGCACACCGTCGGTGATTATTGGCATCATCACCTATATCTGGGTGGTAGTACCCATGAAGGGCTATTCGGCCATAGCAGGCAGTGTGGCGCTATGCATTATGATGCTTCCGCTTATCATCCGTTCAACAGAAGAGACTCTGAAAATTCTCCCCTCATCGCTCAGGGAGGCAGGCCTGGCACTGGGTGGCAACAATGCGCGTGTCATGATGAAGGTGCAGTTGCCTGCCGCCTTCGGAGGCATCTTCACCGGTGTGCTGCTTGCCATCTCCAGAGTTATCGGCGAGACGGCACCCCTGATGTTCACCGCCCTTGGCT
>JAGBYI010000095.1 GCA_017628845.1 Bacteroidaceae bacterium | reverse complement strand
GATTTCACAGGGCACATTGCAATACATCTTCGAGTACCAGAGCATGATGGCCGACCTCACCGGCATGGACATCTCCAACGCTTCCATGTATGACGGTTCCACCGCCACCGCCGAGGCAATGATGATGTGCGTGGCTGCCGCCAAGAAGCGCAACCGTGTGCTCATCTCCGAGACATTCAACCCTGCCGTGATGCGAGTGGTGGAGACGTACGCCAAGTTCCATGGCGTGGACCTCGTCAAGGTTCCTGCCAAGGAGGGCGTTACAGACATGTGCGCCATACAGACATTGCTCGAAGCCGACGATGTTGCTGGCGTGCTGGTGGCACAACCCAACTACTACGGCATCATTGAGGACTTCTCCGGCCTTGCCGACATGTGTCATGCACACAAGGCTCTGCTGGCCATCAACACCATGGCATCTGCCTTGGGGGTACTGAAGTCTCCCGGCCAGTGGGGTGCCGACATCGCTTGTGGCGAGGCACAGAGCCTGGGCATACCCATGTGCTATGGTGGTCCCTACATTGGTTATCTCTGCACCACCAACGCCCTGGTGCGCAAGATGCCCGGACGACTGGTGGGCGCTACCACCGACATGGACGGCAAGCGTTGCTTCGTGCTTACCATGCAGGCACGCGAACAGCATATCCGTCGCGAGAAGGCGACTTCCAACATCTGCACCGCTCAGGGCATCATGTGCCTGTATGTCGCTTCCTACCTTGCTCTGATGGGCAAGAAGGGCTTGCGCGAGGTCAACGAGCAGTCCTATGGCGCTGCACACGAGTTGCACAAGCGTCTGCTTGCCCTGCCCTGCTTCTCCGAGGCATATCCAGGCAAACCCTTCCTCAACGAGTTCACGCTGAAATGCTCTCTGGACATCAGCGCCCTGCAGGACAATGCCTACATAGACGGTTTCATTGCCGGCGTGAAGGCAGAAACGAAGGAAGACGAGATAATCTTTGCCGCCACCGAACAACGCTCGCCTGAAGAGGTGGAGGCTCTGGTGGAAAGCATTGCTGCCTTCTGCGCAGAGAATGGACTATAGTATTAACCAATAAATGTATCCGAAAGCACTATGAACAACACATATTACGGAAAACTCATATTCGAACTTTCCACTCCCGGATGTATTGGTTATTCTCTGCCAGAGAATCAGTGGAGCGGTCACACATTGGAGGACCTGCCTGCAAACCTTCTCCGCGAGGGCGAGACAATATTGCCTGAGGTGGACGAACTTACCGCCGTGCGCCACTATACTAACATGTCCAACAACAACTTCGGTGTGGACACCGGGTTCTATCCCTTGGGCAGCTGTACCATGAAGTACAACCCCAAGATTAACGAGGAGATGGCTTCCCTGCCTGGTTTCACCACCTTGCATCCTCATCAGCCGGAGTACACCGCACAGGGCGCACTGGAACTATATTATAATGTACAGAAATCGCTTTCCGAGATAGCCGGTCTTCACGAGTTCACCCTGAATCCCTTTGCCGGTGCTCATGGTGAGTTGACAGGACTGATAGTGATACGTACCTACCACGAAAAGCGTGGCGACCTGAAGCGTACCAAGATTATCGTCCCCGACTCTGCCCATGGCACCAACCCTGCTTCGGCTGCCGTGTGCGGTTTGCAGATAGTGGAGGTGAAGAGTACCGCCGACGGCACCGTGGATGTGGAGGATCTCAAGCCTCTGCTTGGCGATGACATTGCCGGCATGATGATGACCAACCCCAACACCCTGGGTATCTTCGAGACAAAGATTCCCGAGATAGCACGACTGGTGCACGAGTGCGGAGGTCTGATGTACTACGACGGAGCCAACCTCAACCCCATGCTCGGCGTGTGCCGTCCTGGTGATATGGGCTTCGATGTGATGCACATCAATCTGCACAAGACCTTCTCCACACCTCATGGCGGTGGTGGTCCTGGTAGCGGTCCTGTTGGTGTACGCAAGGGCTTGGAGGAATACCTGCCCAACCCACAGGTAAAGCGTCAGGAGGACGGTTACTTCACCTTGGTAAACAATCCCGAGTCGCTGGGTAGCGTTTCTGCCTTCCTCGGCAACTATGGCATTGTCATCCGTGCCTATGCCTACCTGTTGTCTCTTGGCAAGGAGTATGTTCCCATGGCTGGCAAACTCTCTGTGCTGAATGCCAACTACATCAAGGAGCACCTGAAGGAATATTACAAACTGCCCATCGATGTGCTTTGCAAGCACGAGTTTGTCTTCGACGGCTTGCGCGAGGAATACGGCGGCGACCATCACGACCCAGGACATGTCACCACACTGGATGTGGCAAAGCGCCTGCTCGACTATGGCTATCATGCACCCACCATATACTTCCCTCTGCTCTTCCACGAGGCCATGATGATAGAGCCTACCGAAACAGAGAGCAAGAAGACCCTGGACGAGTTCATCGATGTGATGAAGAAGATAGCCATTGAGGCTCGCGACCAGCGCGAACTCCTGAAGACAGCTCCGCACCACACCCCCGTCCGTCGCCTGGACGACGTGAAGGCGGTGAAGGAACCGAAGTTTACTTATAAGATGCTATGACACATCAACTCATCATCATAGGCGCCGGCCCCGGAGGCTACGAGGTCGGCGTCAAAGCCGCCAAGGCTGGTTTGCAGGTATTGGTGGTTGAGGCACGCAAACTTGGCGGCACTTGCCTCAACGAGGGGTGTATCCCCACGAAATGCCTCTGCAAGAATGCCTCCCTGCTGCAGGAACTCAAGGAAGCCAATGCATTCGGAATAGAGGCAGGAGAGGTGCAATTCGACCTTTCCAAGGCCATAGCACGCAAGGATGGCATCGTGGAGCAGTTGGCCAGTGGCATCGCCACACTGATGAAAACTCCGGGCATCACCCTGGTCCAGGGCAAGGCCAAGTTTGTTGACCAGCATACCATTGAGGTGGAAAGCACACAATACTCCGCCCCCAACATCATCATTGCCACGGGTTCGGTGACCAAATTCCTGCCCATCGAAGGAGCGCACGGCGAGGGAGTAGTTACATCCACCGAGATGCTCAACCTAACCCAAGTGCCCCAGCGCCTCTGTATCATTGGTGGCGGTGTGATAGGACTGGAGTTTGCAAGCATCTTCAATGCCTTCGGCAGTAAGGTTACCGTAGTGGAATATTGCAAGGAGATTCTCCCTGCCTTCGACCGCGACATAGCCAAGCGTCTGCGCACCTCGCTAAAGAAGCAGGGCATCAACTTCAAGACTGGTTGTGCCGTCAGTGCCATCCGCACCGAAGCAGAAGGCAAGATAGTGGAATACATCGAGAAGGAGACTACGAAGCAGGAAGTCTGCGACCTCGTGCTAATGGCCGTGGGCAGAGGCGCTAACCTCTCCTCTCTCAATCTGGACGACATAGGCATTGCCTACACCCCCAAGGGTATCACGGTGAACGGGAACATGCAGACCTCCCTGCCCCACATCTATGCCGTGGGCGACATCAACGGCCTTTGCCAACTGGCACATGCCGCCACGTTCCAGTCATACCGTGCACTGAACCACATCCTTGGCAAGGAGGATAGTATCGACTTCGGCATCATCCCTGCCGCCGTGTTCACCACTCCCGAGGTTGCCACCGTGGGACTTTCCGAAGAGGCCGCCGAGGCACAGGGCATCACCTACTCCACTCACAAGGCCTTCTACCGTGCCAATGGCAAGGCTCTGGCAATGGGTGCCGAGGAGGGCTTGGCAAAGTTCCTCACCGACGCTGATGGCAAGATAATAGGTTGCCACATCCTTGGCGAGCATGCCGCCGACCTCATCCACGAGGCCGCCACACTGATGAAGTCTGGCGCCACCCTGCACACCCTGGCCGACTCCATCCATGCCCACCCCTCACTTAGCGAGATACTGCTCAGTGCAGCAGAGTGAAGAACAAAGATAAAGCAAAGTCTCTTTAGAAATAAGGGCAATAACACAACAACGGCCGGGCTTCCACATGAGTCCGACCATTTTTATATTTACATTACCATATTCTCACTTTATAGCAGATTGACTTTACTTATATACATTATGTTCAATGATCAATACACACTATACACAACAGAACACAACAGAACCCAACAATACTCAGAGAGATAATATTTATATTTACATATCCTTTATTTTAAATCCAAATCTGACATTAGGATCTCTTTGTGTTGTATGGTAGAGAGGAATCCTAATAATCGATTTGGGTTAACTATTAGCACCATTCGTTAGTGTGATGTAAAAATAGGAACGAGTTAATATTAACCAAATAGCCCCGAAAAAGTAGATACTTGAGCATCATTCTCAAAATAAATTTGTATCTTTGCATCGGTCATGTTTCGGACAAAAGCTCCCAAGAGCGAATGTGGGCATGGCACATACATATAAAAAGGTGTTACTGTACGCTTTTGTTTTGACACTATAAGAATCTCGCTAAAAACGTCTATCTGTCAAAATAAAGCAACGGGAACGTCCTAAGTGGTGGATTATATACACCTACGTTCCATTTACTGGCATGTCTTGCTATTGCCTTAATGGTATGTAGACATGATGTATTCTCATCGACGTGGGGCTTTCAGCGTTGCTAATTTCAACAGATAGGACAATACGAGAGTCTTTATAGCGTGGAACGAGCATCTGGACCGGCTCTACACCTTTTTGTGTGCGTACGTAATAAAACATTATTGTTTCAAAGCCAAACCGGGAGTCATAGGCATACAAATATCTATCTGACATGAAAGCATACTACAAATGGTTTGTTTTTTTACCGATTGTATTCGGTATTACGTCTTGCAATGAAGGATTAGCGCCACAGCCTCCTACTCCCCAGACAAGAGATCTGCCTATATTGCAGATATTCACAGAAAATTCTGTAGCAATTACCTCAAAAGATGATTATGTAAAAGGAACACTAAAACTTGATATAGACCCCAATACAGAATCTACCGATATAATTGAATTGCCAATGAAAATCAAAGGTAGAGGAAACTCAACTTGGGGACTTCCTAAAAAACCATACAAAATCAAGTTTGAAACGAAAACATCGCTATTGGATGAACCTGCAGATAAAGAGTGGGTATTACTTGCAAATTATTATGATAAAACATTGGTACGCAATGAAATTGCCTTTTATATGGGCAGAATGAGCAACTTGGATTATACACCTAGTTCTAATTTTGTAAACGTATACATCAATGAAAAATACAATGGTATTTATCAACTATCTGACCAACTGAAGATATCCGTTAATAGGGTCAATGTTGGTGAAGATGGTTTCTTGTGGAAATAGATGGGAAAGCTGATCCTGAGGACATTACATTTAAAGTTCCACATATTAGTCAACCAATTAATATAAAAGACCCCGATGTTGAAGTTGGAGGAGAGAAATATAATTATCTTGTGGCATTTTTTAAGGATGCGGATGCAGCATTGTTTGCCAAAGATTTTACGGATCCAACATCAGGGTATGCCAAATATATTGATGTTGAGTCTTTTGTTGATTGGTATTTGATAAATGAGATAACAAAAAATGCCGATGCTATTTATTTCACTAGTTGCTATATGAATCTTGCCCGTGGAGGAAAACTAAAGATGGGGCCTCTATGGGATTTTGATTTAGCGTTTGGCAATTATGTTATGGACAAAGAACTAGTAGTAAATGACCCAGAAGGCTTTTGGATTTTGGAACATGTCCATTGGTATATTAGGCTTTTTGAAGACCCTAACTTTGTGCAAAGAGTTAAGGAGCGTTTTAATTACTTCTATTCCAATAGAGAGCAGATTTTTTCTATACTACACGAACGAAGTATTTACTTGAAAGAATACATATACATTGAAAACATAGAATGGCAACAATTATGTAACAATCAGTATACCAAAGAACTTGTATTGGAACATTATAGCAACGAATCACTTGCATTGGAAAAATGGTTGGAACATCGATTTGACTGGTTAAAAGTTCAGTTCTCCGCAATGTAATTAATTATCGGCATCAACTTCAAGACCGGTTGTGCCGTCAGTGCCATCCGCACCGAAGCAGAAGGCAAGGTGGTGGAATACATCGAGAAGGAGACAACGAAGCAGGAAGCCTGCGACCTCGTGCTCATGGCCGTGGGCAGGGGTGCCAACCTCTCCTCGCTCAACCTGGACGACATAGGCATTGCCTACACCCCCAAGGGCATCACGGTGAACGAGAACATGCAGACCTCCCTGCCCCACATCTATGCCGTGGGCGACATCAACGGCCTTTGCCAACTGGCACATGCCGCCACATTCCAGTCATACCGTGCACTGAACCATATTCTTGGCAAGGAGGACACGATAGACTTCGGCATCATCCCTGCTGCCGTCTTCACCACTCCCGAGGTTGCCACCGTGGGCTTGTCCGAAGAAGCCGCCGAGGCACAGGGCATTGCCTACTCCACCCACAAGGCCTTCTATCGTGCCAATGGCAAGGCTCTGGCAATGGGTGCCGACGAGGGTTTGGCAAAGTTCCTGACCGATGCTGATGGCAAGATAATAGGTTGCCACATCCTTGGCGAGCATGCCGCCGACCTCATCCACGAGGCCGCCACCCTGATGAAGTCCGGCGCCACCCTGCACACCCTGGCCGACTCCATCCATGCGCACCCCTCGCTTAGCGAGATACTGCTCAGTGCAGCAGAGTGAGGAACATAGTTTTACATAGCGATGTAAATGTGTTTACATAGTGATGTAAATAGTTTTACACAACGAGGTAAATACATTTACATCACGTTGTAAACAATACGACAAAAGAATCCCCGAAGCCTTTCCATATGGAGACTTCGGGGATTTATTAAATCCTGATAAATTATACGTCCTCAGTGGTGCGCCTACTTTTTGGCTTCACACTCCTGTTTCTTGGGGCAATCTTTCTTGGCTTCACACTCCTGCTTCTTGGGGCAATCTTTCTTGACGTCACATCCCAACTTCTTGGGGCATGCGTCGCACTTAGCGCCACACTTGGCATCATGGTGTTTCTTGCCAAACTGGTGTTTTTTGCCATGATTGCCGCCACGGAAAGCCTTGCGGTTGTTATGTCGGCCATTGAAACCATCAACCTTAACTGCCTGTGCTGCCTGACGGGGAGCAAGGAACTTGCGGAACTTACCGTAGTACTTCTCTTCCAAATCCAGGAGAGCCTTGCGCTTTGCATAACCCTGCTTCATAAAAGCGTCCATCTGCTCCTCGGTGGGTTTCTGACCCTTCTCCAGCTTCTTGCCACGATTCTTTTCCATTACGGCCTTGCGCTCAGCGTGATACTCCTTCATAAGCGCCTTGAATGCCTCCTTGTCCTCCTCCTTCACACTCTTCCAAAGCATGGCCTTGGGATTCTTGCCCATATGTACATTACCAGCCTCTGTCTTCTTGCATTCCGGAGTCTCGCAGCACTTATCGTTCTGTGCATTTACATTGAGTGCCAAAGTGGCAAATAAAAGAATAAAATACTTTTTCATAGTCGTTGTGTATTTAAACTGTTTAAGATGTTAATGTGCTCTTTTCTGTCTCTCACATTCCTATGACACGGACACGTGCCGTGGGTTTAAGGTTGAACTAAGAAAAAGCGAACTTTATGCAAAATTTAACCTTTATAAGCATTCTATTCCCTTTACGTATTCCTTTTTTTAGTATCTTTGCCCCCGTAAAACAAACAAAAGACACACATTAACCTATAACACGAACATACTATGCCAAGAATAAAGACCATAGGCATTCTGACCTCCGGAGGCGACTCGCCCGGCATGAATGCTGCAATTCGCGCGGTGACACGTGCCGCCATAGCCAACGACATGAAGGTGAAGGCCATATACCGTGGCTACGAGGGACTGGTGAACAATGAGATAAAGGAGTTCACCACAGAAAACGTGAGCAACATAATCCAGCGTGGCGGAACCATACTGAAGACGGCACGTAGCAAGGAGTTCCAGACGGCAGAGGGACGCCAGAAGGCTTACAACAACATGGTGTCCAATAACATAGACGCCCTGGTGGTAATAGGCGGCAACGGAAGTCTTACCGGTGCACGCATCTTTGCCGAGGAATTTGACGTGCCTTGCATTGGTTTGCCTGGCACCATAGACAACGACCTGAACGGCACAGACCTCACTATCGGTTACGACACCACGCTGAACACCATCATGGAGTGCGTGGACAAGATTCGTGACACGGCCAACAGCCACGAGCGCATCTTCTTCGTGGAAGTGATGGGACGCGATGCTGGTTTCCTGGCTCAGAACAGCGCTATAGCGGCTGGTGCCGAAGCGGCTATCATTCCCGAGGACAGCACCGGTGCCGACCAGCTGGAAATGTTCATAGGACACGGCATCCGAAAGAGCAAGAAGTCCTGCATAGTGCTCGTTAGCGAAAGCCCTAAGTGCGGTGCCATGTACTATGCCGACAGGGTGAAGAAGGAGTATCCCGAATATGACGTGAGAGTGTCCATACTTGGCCACCTGCAACGCGGAGGACGTCCCAGCGCACAGGACCGCATACTGGCAAGCCGCTTGGGCGTGGGTGCTATTCAGGCATTGATGGAAGGCCAGCGCAACGTGATGATTGGCATCCGTAACGACGAGATAGTGTACGTGCCCTTCACCAATGCCGTGAAGAGCGACAAACCACTGAAGAAGGAACTCATTAACGCCCTGGCAGTACTTTCTACATAAGGCACACAACACATACTGAGACCAATGCAACTGATAAACCTCGAAGCCGCTATAGCCAACAAGGCGCCAAAACTCAGGAAAAAGATTCCTACTTTCATCATCCGCATGCTGGAACGGCTCATCTGCCAAAAGGAGATGAACTACGCTATCACAACCTTCGGACACAACGATGGTGCAGCCTTTGCCAAGGCCTTTTCGGAAGACATGAAGGTAACATACACCGTAAAGGGTATGGATAACCTTGACAAGAACGGGCACTACATGCTGGTGAGCAACCATCCTCTGGGGGGATTTGACGGCATCTCCTACATAGCCGTATTCGGAGACTTCTTCCCCAAGATAAAGGTGATTGTCAACGACCTGCTCATGTACATCGAACCTCTGCAAAGCGTGTTCCTGCCAGTAAACACCATGGGCAAGCAGAAACGCTCGGACATGGAGATGCTGCAAAATGCTTATAACGACAAGGAAACACAAATCATCAGTTTTCCTGCCGGATTCTGCTCTCGCTACATAGACGGCAAGATTCAGGACATAGAGTGGAAGAAGAGCGTGATAAAGCAATGTGTGGAGTGCAAGCGCGACATAGTGCCCATGTACTTTGACGGCCGCAATTCCACCACCTTCTATGCCCTCGAGTGGATACGCCGCAAACTGGGCATGAAGTTCAACATCGGCCTCATCCTCCTGCCCCGACAGATGATGAAGACGGCACGCGGAAAGCACTTCAAAATCTACATTGGCAAGCCCATCCCCTATCAGCATTTCAACCAGTCCAAGACCGACACACAATGGGCACAATGGCTGAGAGAGGAGTGCTACAAGTTGAAGCCATAGCGCATCACCAAACGACAACAGAACGAGGATTACCCACACGGTAGTTCTCGTTTTTTTTGCATGCCATACGCACAAAACATGGCACAGAGGCATGAATTTGCCTGAAAAACACGAAAATACCCAGCAAAAAGCATCGGTATCTCAAATAAAAAGCGTACCTTTGCACCGCTTTTCCCTATTGGGAAGGCAAGAGAATTATATAATTTTATTGTTTAACTTTTTAATTTTAATGTAAATCTGTATGGCAGATTACAAAAATGTAGCTCCCGTTGAAGGCTTCGATTGGGAAGCATTTGAGAAGGGTAGCAGCACAGAGGTAAGCCTCGAGGCTCAGGAGCAGGCTTATGCTGGCAGCATGAACAAGGTAGGTGACCACGACGTAGTGGATGGCACCGTTATCGCAATGAACAAGCGCGAGGTGGTTGTTAACATCGGTTTCAAGAGCGATGGTATCATCCCCACCAGCGAATTCCGCTACAACCCCGAACTGAAGGTAGGTGACACCGTTGAGGTATACATCGAGAATCAGGAGGACAAGAAGGGTCAGCTCATTCTGTCTCACAAGAAGGCTCGCGCAGCTAAGTCTTGGGACCGTGTGAACGAGGCTCTCAACAACGATGAGATTATCAAGGGTTACGTTAAGTGCCGCACTAAGGGTGGTATGATCGTTGACGTATTCGGTATCGAGGCATTCCTGCCCGGTTCTCAGATCGACGTTAAGCCCATCCGCGACTATGATATCTTCGTTGGCAAGACTATGGAGTTCAAGATTGTGAAGATCAACCAGGAGTTCCGCAATGTTGTTGTTAGCCACAAGGCTCTCATCGAGGCTGAGCTCGAGCAGCAGAAGCAGGAGATCATCGGCAAGCTGGAGAAGGGTCAGGTACTCGAGGGTACCGTCAAGAACATCACTTCTTACGGTGTATTCGTTGACCTCGGCGGTGTTGACGGTCTGATCCACATCACCGACCTGAGCTGGGGCCGCGTAAGCAATCCCCGCGAGGTTGTTGAGCTCGACCAGAAGATCAACGTTGTTATTCTGGACTTCGACAACGAGAAGAAGCGTATCGCTCTCGGCTTGAAGCAGCTGACTCCTCATCCCTGGGATGCTCTGGACAGCGAGCTGAAGGTTGGCGACCGCGTACAGGGTAAGGTTGTTGTTATGGCCGACTACGGTGCATTCGTTGAGATTGCTCCCGGCGTAGAGGGTCTTATCCACGTTAGCGAGATGTCTTGGAGCCAGCACCTGCGCAGCGCTCAGGACTTCATGAAGGTTGGCGACGACGTAGAGGCAGTTATCCTGACTCTCGACCGCGACGAGCGCAAGATGTCTCTGGGTATCAAGCAGCTCAAGGCTGATCCCTGGGAGACCATCGAGGAGAAGTATCCCGTTGGCAGCAAGCACACCGCTAAGGTTCGCAACTTCACCAACTTCGGTGTATTCGTTGAGATCGAGGAAGGTGTTGACGGCCTGATCCACATCAGCGACCTGAGCTGGACCAAGAAGGTTAAGCACCCCAATGAGTTCACCAAGGTAGGCGAGATCATCGACGTTTGCGTACTGGAGATCGACAAGGTTAACCGTCGTCTCTCTCTCGGTCACAAGCAGCTGGAGGAGAACCCCTGGGACGTATTCGAGACCGTATTCACTCAGGATTCTATCCACGAGGGTACCATCATCGAACTCCTGGACAAGGGCGCAGTTATCCAGCTGGAGTATGGCGTAGAAGGCTTCGCTACTCCCAAGCACCTCGTTAAGGAGGATGGCTCACAGGCTAAGCTGAACGAGAAGCTCCAGTTCAAGGTAATCGAGTTCAACAAGGACAGCAAGCGCATCATCCTGAGCCATAGCCGCATCTTCGAGGATGTTCAGCGTGCAGAGGCTCGTGCTGAGAAGAAGGCAGCAAGCGCAGCTCGCAAGGCTAACGCTCCCCGCAAGGAGGAGGCTCCCGCTATCCAGAACCAGGCAGCAAGCACCACTCTTGGTGACCTCGACGCTCTGGCAGAGTTGAAGGCTAAGATGCAGAAGGGCGAATAATCATAAAACGCCTTTTCTATAAACAAAAGGAGGGACAGCACACATCAGTTGAGGCTGTCCCTCTGTTTTACATCAAACTCCGCAAGTCAGTTATTGGAGCGTAAGTTCTCTCTCCATTCGCAGTCTTGACTATCGCCTTCTCCAAAGATAAGTAGGTACGCTGCACGCAGCGTCCACTTACTCCAGTTATCGGACGCTGCACGCAGCGTCCCTACCATGCTCTCACTCACAGTTTTCCGTTTTCCGTTTTCACCTTTCCGTTTCCCTATGGAACCCATTTCCCTTCACATCTTAGGTTGCGGCTCAGCAAAGCCCACCCTACGCCATCTGCCCTCCGCACAAATACTGGAATTGCGAGGCAAGTACTACATGATAGATTGTGGTGAAGGCGTGCAGACCACCATGCAGAAATCCGCTCTGAGCATGCTGAAGGTGGGCCACATCTTCATCAGCCACAATCATGGCGACCACGTCTTCGGTCTGCCTGGCCTAATCAGCACCATGGCACTGCTGGGAAGAACGGCACAGCTGCACATCCACGGTCCGCAGGAACTGGAGGAGTTCCTGAATATAGTACTGAAGGTGTATTGCGAGGGTATAGACTATGAAGTATTGTTCCATCCCGTACGTACGCGCGAACATTATCTTATATACGAGGACCGCAGCACGGAGGTATGGTCCATCCCCCTGGAGCACCGTGTGCCATGTGCAGGCTTCCTTTTCCGCGAGAAACAGCCTCTGCCCCACATCAGGCGCGAGATGATAGAGGCTTTCAACATCCCCGTAAGCCAGATTAACAACATCAAGGCAGGTGCATCGTGGACAACGGAGGACGGCACCTTCATACCACACGAGCGACTGACCACGCCAGCCGCCCCGGCACGTTCCTACGCTTACTGCTCGGATACAAGGTATGCACCGAAAGTAGCGGAAATGGTGAAGGGAGTAAACCTGCTATACCACGAAGCCACCTTTCCGCACGAGATGCTCCTTCAAGCCAAGAAAACCATGCACACCACGGCACACGAGGCTGCTTTGGTGGCAAAGGAGGCCAACGTCGGCAAACTCATCATCGGCCACTACTCGGCACGCATCAAGGACGAGGAAAGTATGCTAAAGGAAGCAAAAAGCGTGTTTACAAACGTTATTTTAGCACAAGAAGGACTGAAAATAGACATAATTTGAGAAAAAACCTTGTGTATATAAAATAAAAATCCTACTTTTGCGTTGGTGAATTCAAGAAAAGCTGAATGAAAAGAATCTGGATTATAGCACTCTCCATGCTTCTCCTCGGGGCGGTTCCCTCCATTGCACACATGCAGATGGAAGAACCCATTGAGGCGGAAATGGAGACCGTTACCCTTACCATTCAGGACAACAAGGCTCACATCACCAACGCTGACGGCAAGACGCTGGAGATATACAACCTCACTGGAGTACGTGTGGCACGCATACGCATAGAAGGAAACGACAAGCATATTACACTGAACCTTACACGCGGATGCTACATCATGAAGGTTGACAAAGTGGTACGCAAAGTCACGATATTGTAAACAGACAGACACAGACATAATGCCGCTCCCATCTGCATGGGTAGCGGTTATTTGTTTTTAAGGGACAGGCCACACAAGGAACAACACTTTTTCATGGGATATGGGATTAAACCTTTCCATAAAACAAATGTCCAACAAGTAAATGCACAACGAACAGCAACTGCTCCAAAGACTACAAAGCCCCGCCACACGCGAACAGGCCTTTGAAACCCTTGTAAAGGAGTTTCAGGAACAGTTGTATTGGCAGATACGCCGTATGGTGCTTGACCACGACGACACGGACGACATCCTGCAAAACGTGTTCCTGAAAGCATGGCAAGGATTGGACCATTTCCGAGGAGATGCACGCCTCTCCACATGGTTGTATCGCATAGCAAACAACGAAACCATAAACTTCCTGCAAAGGCAAAGACGAAACGTCATAAGCCTGTCGGATAACGGAGACACAGACACCGAACGCATAGAACAGCAATTGGAAAGCGACCCCTACTTTGACGGAGACGAGACGGAACTGCAACTTCAGCAAGCCATACAAAGCCTGCCCCCCAAGCAGCGCCAGGTCTTCAACATGAAGTACTTCCAGGAAATGAAATACGAGGAGATAAGCGCTGTCCTGGGCACAAGCATCGGAGCGCTGAAGGCCTCCTACCACCATGCAGTGCAGAAGATTACGGCATTCTTCGAGAATTTAGAATAAAAACAAACGCCATCACAAACAAAATGAACACTAACTACCATACCAACGAAAAGGCCCTGCGCGAGATGACCTCATCCGCCAATGGCAAGAATCCTTTCCTTGTGCCAGAAGGATATTTCGACAATCTTCCCGACAGGGTTATGAGCCACATCAGGGAAGATGGACAGCACAGCTTACTGAAGCGCAGACACAAAAGCCGTTTCTTCATACGCCTGACAGCAGCAGCCGTTCTCACAGGCTTCTTCTCGCTGGCTGGACTCATGATATATGAGCAGAGCCATCCGCTCTCCAACCAACAGGAAGGCAGTCCCCTCACATTGCTACAGGAGATAGAGTATACTGACGAGCTCCTGGATTATGCAATGCTGGACAACAACGACATTGAATACTACCTTACCGAAGCAGAATAAACATCTATACCATATCACAACACCCCCAAAAACACAACAATACACATGCAAACGAAAAAGACAACAATACTGCTGATACTTGCACTTGTATCGTCCTTGGCATTTGCCCAGAACAAGGGTGACGTCACCATGTCCGGTGGAGCCACAGGCTTCAACAAACAGGAATTCCGCCAATGCATGCAAGGCTTCATCACCAAAGAAGCCAGCCTTACCGAGGAAGAGGCAAAAGCCTTCTTCCCCATCTACAACGAGTACAAGGACAAGCAGCGACAGATACACATGAGCATCCACCGCCTCAAGAAGGAAGCCCCCACCCAGGGCAATGAGAAGGCACACGAGGAACGTCTCCTGAAAATAGCACGCCTCAATGCTGAAGTGGCAGGACTCGACTCCGTCTACTACAAGAAGATATGCAAGGCCATCTCCGCCCAGAAGTTCTTCAAAATCCTCAGTATAGAAGACCGCATGCACCGCAAGATGCTCCAGAACTACAACAAACCACGTCCCAGAGGCAACAAAACACGCCCCTGACACAGCCGTCTTCAGGACAAAATCACATACACGGGAAAAGACCATGCACTATACTGGCCTTTTCCCGTGCTTTTTTCAGTATTTTTTACTACATTTGTTGCCGTCAAGCAACCCCAAAAGCGCCTAAAACATGAAAATCCAGAACCTCCTCTCCACCCTATTCCTCTGTCTGTATGCCACGACCACTCTTGCCTTCGAGCAGAAGGAAATAGCAGTCAGAAGCAACAGCATGGACAAGGACGTCCTTTGCACCGTCATCACCCCTGAAGGGTACAGCACCCAGCAGTCCTACCCTGTCATCTACCTGCTCCACGGCCATGGCGGCAATCACACCGTATGGACAAAGGACGGTGCAGTAGGACAATTGGCCGACCAATACAACCTCATCGTTGTCATGCCCGACGGAGCACGCGACAGCTGGTACTTCGACAGCCCAGTAACTCCCGAATACCGCTACGAAACCTTCGTTGCCAAGGAACTCGTTGCACACATCGATACTGCCTACTCCACCATCGCCGACAGAGCAAACCGAGCCATTACCGGACTCTCCATGGGTGGGCACGGAGCCTTCTATCTGGCCATGCGCCATCAGGACACATTCGGCAACATGGGAAGCATGTCAGGCGGACTGGACTTCCGTCCCTTCACCAAGAACTGGAACATAGCAGGACGTTTGGGCACCTACGAGGAGAACACCCCGCTTTGGGACGAGAACACCGTCATCAACCTCACCCATCTGCTAAAAGCCGGCACCATGAACATCATCTTTGATTGCGGCACCGAGGACTTCTTCTACAAGGTAAACTGCAACATGCACAAGAAACTTCTTCAGGAAAAGATTCCTCACGAGTTCCACTCCCGTCCCGGCGCCCACAACTGGCCCTACTGGCTCAACGCCGTCAAGTACCAGTTCCTCTTCTTCGCCGACAGATTCCCTAAACGGTGAAAGGTGAAGGACCCCCTCAGTCCCCCTGCAGGGGGAAGAGCGGATGAGAGGTGAGCGGTAAAGGTGAGCGGTGAACGTTTAACGATGAGCGTAAACACCCAACAGTAGGGCGAACGAGGTCCTTGGAAGATTGACCGGGATGTCAATCTGTGCCTCGTGAGGGTCGCAATCCCCATTGCGACGTTGGGGAACTGCGTGCAGCGTCCGAAGAACTCCACAAAACGCAAGAAAACACTCAACCAACCTGTGTGGCGGACGCGCGTCCGAAAGCGATAAACAAAGAGGACGCTGCACGCAGCGTCCCTACTTTGCCAATCAACGTTAAACGTTAAACGATAAACGTTCAACCTCCCCCTATAGGGGGATTGAGGGGGGCTTTACTCCAGGTTCGTTCCGCCCTGCTCGTCGTCCTCTTCAGGAGACTCCTCGCCGGGCTGCTGGGTGGCAAGGGCATTGAGGCGCTCCTTCTCGGCCTTGCGTGCCTCGGCCTGGCTTTCGCGAGAGCCCACGTAGGTGAAGGTAGCCTCGTTCTTCAGCGACTTGAACTGCTGGCTGGGGCTCCAGCGCACCGCCACGTCCTTTATCAGGTCGGTGGTGAACTCCTCGGCATTGGCGGCAGCCTTTGCCTTCAGGCTCACGTAGAAGGTACCCAGGTCGCCCATGTTCACACGGTTGCCCAGGAGCAACTGCTCACGGATGCAATCCACCAGTTGGGTAGCAACGGCTATGATGTCGCCCTTGCTGTACTTGCTGCCATGGCTGGCCATGTGCTTTGCCATGTCGTTCAGGTTCAGGTTTTGCGCATACTGCGCAGCAGGGAAGGTCTTGTTGCCCTGCTCGGGTTCGCCGGGCTGTATCTGGCGAAGGACAAGAGAATAAGGTATGCTCATAGTGGTAAAAGACCCCTCCCCGTACCCTCCCACAAGGGGAGGGAGTATATAGTACTGGGGAATGAGGATTTTGTTAAAGGTTAATAGATTAAGAGGGTTAAAGGTTAAAGGTTAAAGGTTAAAGGTTAGAGGTTAGGACCCTTCCCTTGCCTGTCTCAAGGGCGGGAGTATAATGTACTGCCGATGTGGCCACGAGTCGGTTGTAATCACTCCCTCCCCTTGCGGGAGGGATGGGGAGGGGTCCGCTGTTTGTCACATGCAACTCGCCGTGCCAAACGTGGTTGCAATTGCCGTGAGGATGGTGATTACGATGTTGAGGATCTTGCCCCAGGTGGAGTTGTTGTTGAAGGTTCCCATAGTGGTAAAATGGATTAAAGATTAAAGATTAAAGGTGAGAGGTGAGCGATTAGAGGTGAGCGATGAGCGGTGAGCGATGAGCGGTGAGCGGAGCAGTTTTCTGTTTTCCGTTTTCACCTTTCCGTTCGTTAAGTGAGAGGATGAGCGAAGTCGTTAAACGTTAAACGTTAAACTTTCAACGTTTTCTACTGCAAAGATACGACACAAATTTTGCGCTTTGTGAGATAGAGCAAGATAGAGCAAGATAATGTGCACCGAGGGCGCATTTATGTGTTTTGTCGTCCTTCTATTTTATAGTTTATCGTCTTCGTCATCAGTTAGGCACTGCGCCAGCCTTCGCGACGAAGTCTGCGACAGATTCTGTGGATTCTTTTTGCTCCATATATGGGTTATTTATTCTTCTATGCAGAAAGGTTTCTGTGGGTTCTGTGGAATCTGTGTGAAATATATTCTCTTCTTGCGATGATTATTTTTCTCACGCAAAGACCGCAAAGAGCGCAGAGATTTATTCCCTTTCGTATTACACGCTTTCGCTGGAGAGGTCGCGAACTTCGTTACGACAAGAGTGCGCAGAGAGTTTTATCCCCCCCCTACGTCCCCAACCCAAGGACCCTCCCCCAACTTGTCCAAGGACCCCTCCCCAACCCTCCCACAAGGGGAGGGAGTGGTTACAACTGACTTGTGCCCCATCAGCAGAACATTATACTCCCCTCCCTTGTGGCGAATGGAATCCTTGGAGGATTGACTGAATGTCAATCTGTGCTCCATGAGGGGAGCAATCTCCATTGCGACGCGAGGACTGGGCAGGGGGGAGGGTCCGTTGGGGCTGTTGCTTGGGTTGGTCTGCTCTATAAAAAACTTTACATCCCTCTGTGCCCGGTGCTGGGCGGGGAAATCCTCG
>JAGBYI010000016.1 GCA_017628845.1 Bacteroidaceae bacterium | reverse complement strand
TACAACTTCCGCCTGAAGAACAACTTCTACGCCCGTGCCGAGTACGACGGCGGCGTGCTCTTCGATAGCGGCATCACCTATGCCCACGGCGTACTGCTGGGTGGCACATACCAGAAGTTCATAAAGAAGACCTTCCTGCAGTTCAACCTGCTCTACCGCATGGACATCGACTACCGCCTGGGCACTGCCGGTCACGGACTCCAGGGTACTGCCGTGTGCAACACCAAGTTCCTCCGCGACAAGCTCTACTTCGAGGGCTATGTCGACCTCAACTACAAGGCCACCGAGGAGCGCTTCCAGTTCAGCACCGAACTGCAACTCCTCTACTGCTTCAACCGCCACTTTGCCGCCGGCACCGAGGTAGAGATAGAGAACTACTTCACCGACGTGAAAGTCTCACCAAAAATGATGCTCAAGTATAGTTTTTAACGAACAGGGAGATAGACCCTCCCCCAACCCCTCCACAAGGGAGGGGAGTAGTATCAACCGACTAAGTACCCTCATTCCCTGTACATCATACTCCCCTCCCTTGTGGAGGGGTAAGGGGGAGGGTCCGTTAAACAAAACCCATATATGACAGACAAAAGACTTCTTACCATCCAGGACATTTCCTGCGTAGGACAGTGCTCGCTCACCGTGGCACTGCCCATCATCTCCGCCTGCGGAGTAGAGTGCGGCATACTGCCCAGCTCAGTGCTTTCTAACCACACAGCAGGCTTCTCTGCCTGGACCTTCTTCGACCTCACCGACGAGATGCCCAACATCCTGGCTCAGTGGAAGAAGGAGAACGTGACATTCGATGCCTTCTACACCGGCTACGTCTCCAAGGCACAGATTCCCCACA
Organism: Bacteroidaceae bacterium; assembly: GCA_017628845.1. Lineage (GTDB taxonomy): Bacteria > Bacteroidota > Bacteroidia > Bacteroidales > Bacteroidaceae > Physcousia. The sequence goes on along the minus strand of JAGBYI010000016.1, from coordinate 10,913 downwards.
TCCTCCGCATCATGCAGGAGGTTGCCAACGAGGGTGCCCTGCGCATCGTGGACCCCGTGATGGGCGACGGTGGCAAACTCTATCCCGGCTTCGACGACGACTTCCCACTGGAGATGCGCCGCTTGTGCAACGGTGCCGACGTCATCATGCCCAACCTCACCGAGGCTGCCCTGCTCCTGGGCGAGGAATACCGCACCGAGTACGACCAGGCCTACGTGGAGCAGACCCTCAAGAGCCTCTATGCCCTTGGCGCCAAGAACGTGGTGCTGACCGGCGTAAGCCTCGAGCCCGGCAAACTGGGTGTGGCATGCTACGATGGCAACGAGATTCAGTACTACTTCACCGAGCGCATGGATGTGTCCATGCACGGCACTGGCGACTGCTACGCTTCCTCCTTTGCCGGCGCACTGATGCGCGGTCACAGCATCCTGGAGTCTGCCTCCATAGCCGCCGACTTCGTGGTGGAGACCATCCGTCAGACCATGCCCGACCCCTCCCACTGGTGGGGTGTGAAGTTCGAAAAGGCCTTGCCCTACCTCATCAGCAGAATGTAAAAAGGGACACCAAAGGCAAGAACTTTAATTCTCCTCATATAATATCCGCAAGGCACAGAACCCTGTTTTTCACTCAGGTCCTGTGCCTTTTCTTTGTTCGTTAAACGTGTGAGCGGATTTCCGATTATTCGGAATATTCTGATTACTCTTATCCGCTCATCCGCTCACCGTTCACCGCTCACCACTCACCCTCTCCTCCCCCTGTCAGGGGGATTGAGGGGGGCTTTCATTAGGGGGATTGAGGGGGCCATCCGCTCAACGTTTCACCACCCTTATCCTCCTCAGCACGACTTCCTTCAAGGGGCGTTCTTTGGCGTCGATGGGGACCTTGTTGATGGACTCTACCACGCCCAGGCCGTCCACTACTTCGCCGAAGATGGTGTAGTCGCCATCGAGCAAGGGGGCACCGCCACGGGTGGTGTAGACCTCCTTCTGATACGCCGAGAGCGAGGGGAGCTTGAAACCGGGTTCCGTGTCGCGACGGCCCTGCCAAAGTTCGGCAAGGGAACCGAGGTCGTACTTCTTGCCAGAAACGATGTAGAAGTGCGTGCCGCTGCTCTGCCTGTCGGGATTGACATCATCGGGCTGACGGCACATTGCCAGGGCACCTGCCTTGTGGAAATGGCGGGGGTACTTTATCTCGGCGGGCAGGGTGTGGCGGAACTTCGACGCATCCACCGTGGGTGCTGCTCCGCCAGCCTTCTGTGTGGGTTCGCCCGTCTGTATGGTTGCACCAGGCACTATGCGGTTCCAGATGAGGTTCTCGTAGACACCAGCCTCGATCATGCGGATGAAATTGTCGCGATGCACAGGGGTGTCGTCATACAGGCGTGCCGTGATGTTGCCACGCGAGGTCTCAATGACGACCTCCGTGCGACCTATGGCATCGCGCTTGTCGTCGGAACAGGAACTTGCAAGGAATGCCACCAGGGCAAGGGAGAGGATTTGCTTTTTCATATCGGAAAGCGGAAAAGGGAATATTACAACAGGAACTTCAACAGGAAGAAGGCCGCCAGGATGTACATGCCCATAGTTACCTTCTTGTAATTGCCAGCGAAAAGGTTGATGAGGACATAGGCCAGATGACCCAGCACGATGCCCTCGGAAATGCTGTACGTGAGTGGCATGAAAAGGATGCACACGAAAGCAGGGATGGCCTCGGTGTACTGCGAGAAATCCACCTTCTGCATAGAACCAGCCATCATCACACCCACCAGCACCAGTACGGGAGTGGTGGCGGCAGCAGGTATGGCGAGGAACAGAGGTGCAAAGAACAGTGCCAGGAGGAAGCACAGGCCCGTAACAACGGAGGTGAGTCCGCTACGGCCGCCTTCATTGACACCAGCAGCACTCTCTACGTATACCGCCACGGTGCTTGTTCCCATTACGGCACCCAGTGTGGTGGCTATGGAGTCTACCATAAACACCTCCCTCAGATGAGGTATCTTGCCATCCTTTAACATACCCGAGCGCGATGCCACACCGATAACCGTGCCTATGCAGTCAAAGAGGTCGACGAAGAGGAAGGTGAAGACAACAACAAGCATATCGCGTGTGAAGACATGCTCCCATTCGAACTTCATGAAAATGGGTTCCACGGATGGCGGTATGCTGAACACATTGTCCATCTTGGTCAGCCCCATAGGTATGCCGATAAGTGTGGTGGCCAATATGCCAATAAGCAAAGCGCCCTTGACATTGCGGGCCAAAAGCACGGCGGTAATGACTATGCCTATGATTGACAAGAGGGTCTGTCCCTCGCCCAGATTGCCAAGGCTCACCAGGGTGGCAGGATTGTCAACAATCACGCCGGAAGTCTTCAGGCCTATGAAGGCAATGTACAGGCCTATGCCCACGCTGATGGCATTCTTGAGTGTGGCAGGGATGACGTCCACTATCTTCTCGCGCAGGTTGGTGACCGTGAGCAACAGAAACAGAAGGCCTTCCAGGAACACCGCCGTGAGAGCAAACTGCCAGGAATATCCCATCACCATGCACACGGTGTAGGCAAAGAAGGCATTAAGTCCCATGCCCGGGGCAAGCGCCAATGGCAATTTGGCATACAAACCCATGAAGATGGTAGATGCCGCCGCCATTATCACGGTGGTGGTGAAGAGAGCGCCCTTGTCCATACCCGTCTCGGCCAGGATATTGGGGTTAACGGCCAGGATGTAGGCCATGGTCAGGAACGTAGTGATGCCGGCGATAATCTCGGTGCGAACATTGTGTCGCTTGGGGTCAAACCCAAATAGTTTTTCTAACATAGTATTATATAATTGTGTAGGTTTATCCACCCCTCCCCCTTTGGGACCTCCCCTGTCTCAGGGGAGGAAAGTGGGTGATAGCATTTAGTTGTAACTGACTGTCCCCCTGAGACAGGCTGGGTAAAGAGCGAAGCGACGGAGGGGGTGGATAGTTTTCAGTTTTCACTTTTCCGTTTTCCGTTCATTAAAGCGGAGGGGGTGGATAGTTAAAACGGGGAACTATGCGGACGCTGCACGCAGCGTCCCTACCTGCCCTGTCATCGTTATTATTCACCTTTGGTTCATCAAGCTAAAGCAGTCGCAAGCTCATCAAGCTTCGCAAGTCAACGTTAATCGCTCACCCGCTCATCGTTCACGTTAACTCCTCCCCCTGCAGGGGGACTGAGGGGGTCTTTTACTCATGATAATACACCCTCTTCACCCGTGAGGACACGGAGGTAAGGATTTCGTATGGTATGGTGCCGGCAATGTCGGCAAGGGTACTGGGCGAGAGTTCGGCGCCGAAGAGCACAACAGGGTCGCCCTCCTGAGCCTCGGGGATGTCCGTAACGTCTATCATGCACACATCCATGCAGATGTTGCCCACGTAGGGAGCCTGCTTGCCATGCACCAGGCAATGGGCACGGCCATTGCCAAAGAGGCGGTCCAGTCCGTCGGCATAACCTATGGGTATGGCGGCTATGCGCGAATCGCGTGAGAGCGTGCCGCGGCGGCTGTAGCCCACGGTTTCTGAGGCCGGCACATCGTGAATCTGCAGGATGGTGGTCTTCAGGGTGGAGACATTGGATAGCAGCGCATTGTTGCGTGCATTGATGCCATACAGGCCCAGCCCCAGGCGCGCCATGTCCATCTGCCGTTCGGGGAAATGCTCTATGCCGGCACTGTTGCACATATGGCGCAGGATGTGGTGCGGGAAAGCCTCTTGCAAGATGTCGGCGCCATAGAGGAAACGGCGGTACTGCTCGGCAGAGAACTGGTCGAACCCGTCGCTATCGCTGCCCACGAAGTGCGAGAACACGGAACGTGGCACGAGTGCCGTCTGGCTTTTCAGTCTCTCTATCAGTGCAGGCATGTCCTCCATGGGGTCGAAGCCCAGGCGGTGCATGCCGGTGTCCAGTTTTATGTGTATGGGCATGCCGGTGATGCCAGCACGCTCGGCAGCATGGATGAGAGCATCGAGGAGGCGGAAACTGTACACCTCGGGCTCCAGGTTGTACTCGAAGAGAGTGTTGAAACTGGTCATCTCGGGGTTCATGACCATGATGTTCTTCGTTATGCCGTTGGCACGGAGCAAGGCACCCTCGTCGGCCACCGCCACGGCCAGATAGCCCACCTGCTGCTGGCTCTGCAGGGTCTTTGCCACCTCCACGGCACCAGCCCCATAGGCATCGGCCTTGACCATGCAGATGACGCGAGTCTGCGGATGGAGGAAGGAACGGTAGTAGTTGAGATTCTCCACCACGGCACCCAGGTTTACCTCCAGTATGGTTTCGTGCACCTTCTGCTCCAGCGCCTCGGTGATGGTGTCGAAGTGGAATGAGCGTGCACCCTTGATGAGCACCAGGCTGTTGCGCAGGTTCTGAAACTCGGTACTTTGCATGAACGCCTCGGTGGTGGGGAAGAAGGAGCATCGTGCATGGACATGGGCAAAACTTGCTGACTGGGCAGCCAGTTCGGCACCTATGCCTATGAACACCTCCACGCCACGGCTCGCCACCAGTCGTGCCACATGCGCATACAACTCGGCAGAGGGCGTGCCGCTCTGCAGTATGTCGCTCAGTATCAGCACACGCGAGCGCCCCTTGCGGTCGGGACGGCGGTTCATGAAGTCCAGGGCAATGTCCAGGCTGCTGAGGTCGCTATTGTACGTATCGTTTATCAGTGTGCACGAATGTCTGCCCTGCTTCACCTCCAGGCGCATGGCAACGGGTTCCAGTCTTTGCAGACGTTCCTGTATCACCTCCTCCTTCATGCCCAGATGGCGGCACACACGGGCACAGAGTTCCCTGTTGCGCTCCATAGCGTCGGGCAAAGTCTCGTCGGCCTCCAGCACTACGGGGCAGTCCTTGAAAAGGAGCATCTTCTCGGTGCGCTTCTGCTCCATGGTGCGGAAATTCTCCTGATGTGCAGGACCCAGGCCAGTGAAGACACCTATCGTGGGCTGTATGATGCGTTGCAAGGCCTCCATCTCGCCAGGCTGGCTGATACCAGCCTCGAAGATGGCCACCTGGCTGTTCTGGTTCAGTGCCCATACGCTCAGCGGCACGCCTATCTGCGAGTTGTAACTGCGTGGCGAGCGCGTCACGGCCATGTCGGGAGAGAGCATCTGGTAGAGCCACTCCTTGACCACGGTCTTGCCGTTGCTGCCCGTAATGCCTATGACGGGGATGCTGAACTCTTCTCGGTGGCGCTCGGCAAGGCGCTGCAGGGCCGTAAGGGTGTCGGGCACCAGGAGTTGCACTGCTCCAGGCAGATTCTCCTGCAGGGCACTGACCACAAAGGCACGCACGCCACGGCTGTAGAGGTCCTGGATGTAGCGGTGCCCGTCGCCACGTTCCGTGCGGATGGCGAAGAACAGGGTGGTCTCGGGGAAGCAAAGGCTACGACTGTCCGTCAGGAGCCATTCCACCTCCGCATCGTACTGCCCCGTCATCTGGGCACCTGTCAATGATGCTATGGTATCTATTCGCATAATCTGTTCCAAATAATGTCCACTGCCTCGGGCGAGGGATGCAGGCCGTCCTCGGCATAATAGCGGTAGTCTCTCAGTTCGTCCATCATTATCTCGTATGACGGGAAATAGTCCACCCTTTGGGCATGCCGCTTCTGCATCTCGTCGATGGCAAGGAGCAGCGTGGCCTTGCTCAACTGCGAGCGGTGCCAGCCGTATTTCCTGTAGCGGAAGGGGCTCAGGGTGAAGGTAACCCGTATGCCGGGGTTCTTGGTGAAAAGGCATTGCAGGGTCTCGTCCAGCACCTGGCACACCTCCTGCAAAGACAGGCTCTCCTCGCTGAAAAGACGGTCGGCCTGGCGCTGGCAATTGCTCACCACCGTGCCATCCTCCACCAGCCTGTAGCACACATTGGTGCCGAGGGTCAGGAACAGGCGGTCGGCATGGCACAGGGCATCGCCAAGGGCGTGGAAAGACTCCTGAACCAGAGCACGCGCCTCATCCTCCTGAGCGGCACGGAAACGCGTGTTTGCCCACCAGCATCGCCACTCCTGCATGGCCTCATCCCAGAACATAGGCAGACCTTCCTGGCCTCCGCAGAGTGCATGCCGGACGGTATTGCGTATACTCTCCGGATTGAACAAAGTGCCCACGGGATTGCACAGGGCGTGGTAGCCCTCGACCTGCATACGCTCGCCCATGTACTGGGAGAAGCAGGAGCCAAGAAGGACGTATCTGTGAGTTTTGTCAAGCATTGCGCTCAGGGCTATTCTTGTCTAATTATGCAACAAAGATACAAAAAAGGACACTATGACTTATAACATATTAGTATTTTTTTATATCTTTGCTTTGAAATAAACTCAAAACTATTGTGAACGACAATACAGAAAGTCTGCTTTCGACCATAGAATACCCCTCGGACCTGAGGAAACTGTCCATAAAGCAGTTGCCTCAAGTGTGCGACGAGTTGCGCCAGTTTCTGATAAACGAACTGAGCCGCAACCCTGGCCATTTTGCCAGCAGCCTGGGCGTGGTGGAACTGACCGTGGCCTTGCACTATGTGTTCAACACGCCTGAGGACCGCATCGTCTGGGACGTGGGACATCAGGCCTATGGACACAAGATACTGACGGGGCGCAGGGAGAAGTTCCATACCAACCGCCACCTGGGCGGCATAAAGCCCTTTCCCTCGCCGCAGGAGAGCGAGTACGACACCACCACCTGCGGACATGCCTCGGTGAGCATATCTGCCGCCCTGGGTATGGCCGTGGCGGCCAACAGACAGAAGACCAACCGCCATGTGGTGGCCGTCATTGGCGACGGTGCCATGAGCGGAGGACTGGCCTTTGAGGGACTGAACAATGCCGGATGCACGCCCAACAACATGCTCATCATACTGAACGACAACAACATGAGCATAGACCATGCCGTGGGTGGCATGAAGGACTATCTGCACCAGTTGCACACCAGCAGCACGTACAACCGTCTGCGCAACAAGGTGGCACAGAAACTCACCTCCTGGGGCTGGCTTTCCGACAAAGGAAAGAAACGCATCATCCGCCTGAACAACTCCATCAAGTCCTTCATACACAACCAGCAGAATGTGTTCGAGGGCATGGACATACGCTATTTCGGCCCGCACGACGGCCACGATGTCATCTCGCTGGTCTACACCCTGCAGAGCATCAAGGAGATGACTGGTCCGCGACTGCTGCACATCCACACACAGAAGGGGCACGGCTACCAGCCTGCCGTGGAGGACCCCACCACGTTCCATGCACCTGGCAAGTTCGACCCCGAAACGGGCGAGCGTATCAAGAGCAATGCCGCCAATATGCCGCCTCGCTACCAGGATGTCTTTGGCGAGACCCTGCTGGAAATGGCACGCAGGAACGAGCGCATCGTTGGTGTAACGCCAGCCATGCCTACGGGCTGCTCCATGAACATCATGATGCGCGAGATGCCCGACCGCTGCTTCGACGTGGGCATAGCCGAGGGGCATGCCGTAACCTTCTCTGCCGGTATGGCAAAGGACGGACTCATACCCGTGTGCAACATATACTCCAGTTTTGCCCAGCGTGCCTACGACAACATCATACACGACGTGGCCATCAGCCGCTTGCATGTGGTGATGTGTCTGGACCGTGCGGGCATCGTTGGCGAGGACGGTCCCACACACCATGGCGTGTTCGACCTGCCAAGCCTGCGCACCATACCCAACCTGACCATAGCCTCGCCCATGAACGAGGCAGAACTGCGCCGCCTCATGTACACCGCTGTGGAGTGCCAGGATGGTCCCTTCGTGATACGCTATCCCCGTGGCAATGGTGTTATGCCTGATTGGCGCTGTCCGCTGGAGGCTGTAGAAATAGGCAAAGGACGACTGGTAAGCGAGGGAAAGCACACCTTTAAACACAAGCCAAAAATTGCCATACTGACACTGGGTCCCTTGGGCAATGTGGTACAGGACACCATTGCCAAGATTGCAGAAGAAGGCAAGAGGATGAACCTACCTGCACACTACGACATGCGTTTCCTCAAGCCTTTGGACAATGTAATATTGGAAAAGGTGGCACAGGAGTATGACTACATCATCACCGTTGAGGATGGTGCGCTGAACGGAGGTTTCGGTTCTGCCGTACTGGAATGGTTGGCCGACCATGACTACACGAAGCCAGTAACACGTCTGGGCATACCCGACAGATTCATAGAGCACGGTTCTCCTGCCGAACTGTACCGCATCTGTGGCATTGATGCCGAAAGCATCGCCAAAGCCATCCTGGCGGAACTCTAAAAAAAACGAAAACTGATTCGTTCATCGTAAAACTTTCAACGTTAATCGTTCAACCAACCCACACATGAAGATAATCATCGCCGGTGCAGGTGCCGTGGGAACACACCTTGCAGAACTCCTTTCGCAGGAGAACCACGACATCATCCTGATGGACGAGAACCCGGACAAGACCGAGGACTTGGCCAACGGAAACTATGACATCCTCATAATGAACGTCTCGCCAACAAGCATCAGCGGACTCAGGGAGGCAGGAGTGGCACACACCGACCTGTTCATTGCCGTAACACCGGCAGAAACAAAGAACATCACCTGCTGTATGCTGGCACACACACTGGGCGCCAAGAAGACCGTGGCACGTGTGGACAACAGCGAATACACCACAGAGCACTGCCGCGAGATGTTCAGGCAGATGGGCATCGATTCGCTCGTATATCCCGAGGAACTTGCCGCCAAGGAAATCATCGACGGACTGAAACGCTCCTGGGTGCGCCAGTACTGGGAGGTGCATGGCGGAGCACTGTGCCTGATGGGCATAAAACTGAGGGAGGAGGCCAAGGAACTTTTCGGCAAGCCGCTGAAAGACCTGTGCGGACCCACCTCGCCCTTCCACATCGTGGCCATAAAGCGCGACGAGACAACCATCATCCCCAACGGCAACACGGAATTGTGCCTTGGCGACATCGCCTACTTCATGACCACACGCAAGCACATCTCCCTCATCCGCAAGATAGTGGGCAAGGAAAACTATGCCGACGTGCGCAAGGCCATGATAATGGGAGGCGGAGACATCACCCTGCACGTGGCGCATGCCAAACCCGACAACATAAGCCTGAAAATCATAGAGCACAACGAAGACCGCTGCCAGCAACTGCTGGAGCAGCTGGACGACAGCGATCTGATGATAATACACGGCGATGCCCGCGACACCGACCTGCTCATAGACGAGGGCATACGCGACGTGCAGGGCTTCGTGGCACTGACCAGCAACACGGAGAACAACATCCTGGCATGCCTTGCCGCCAAGCGCCTGGGCGTCAGGAAGACCGTGGCACAGGTGGAGAACATGGACTACGTGGCCATGGCAGGCAAACTGGATATCGGCACCATCGTCAACAAGAAGACCATAGCAGCAAGCCACATCTACCGCATGCTTCTGGACACCGACGTGGCAAACATCCGCCGACTGACCATTGCCGATGCCGACATAGCCGAGTTCACGGCTGCCGAGGGCAGTCCCATCACCCGCAAGCCCATTCGCGAGTTCCGCTTCCCCTCTGGCATCACCCTCGGAGGCCTTGTACGCAACGGAGTGGGCATGAGCATCGGCGGCAACACCCAGATACAGCCTGGCGACTGCGTAGTGGTCTTCAGCAAGTCAGGCCTAATCCGCCAGATAGACAACTACTTCGTCCCCCCCACCTCAACCATAGGCCGCATCATCTCAGCACTGGGGTAAGGTGAGAGGAACGTTGACTTGCGAAGCTTGATGAGCTTGCGAATAACGGTTAAAGTTTAAAGGTTAACGGTTAACGGTTAACGTAAACATCCAACAGTAGGGACGCTGCAGCGTCCGAAAACATACAATGCCCTGTTTCCGCATCTTCTGCTCACGACCTCGATAGCGATTAGTTTTTGTTGCAGTATCAACAGAACAGTGTTGACACGGCAACAGAACAGTGTTGACACGGCAACAAAAGTTTACATACAGCGAAGGCAAACTCTAACAAATACGACTGCATAGCCTCTTACTCACATTACCGCAAAAAAGCAATCCGCAGACACTCGCCATTGGGTGTCTGCGGATTGTTTGTATGTATCAGTTTGGACTTGGCAAATGCTTACCTAACCATCACCTTGCCATTCTGGATGAAGACACCCTTCTGCCCCTTCTGCACACGACGACCGGAGAGGTCGTAGAGGGCAGTTTTCACTTTTCCGTTTTCTCCTTTCAGTTCGTCAATGCCGGTCTCGTCTTCGGTAAGGGCAACAATCTTGCCGAAACTGCCCCAAGGATAACTTGCCCAATAACTATACAAAGAAGCAGCAGGAACATGCAGGGTGGCATTTTGTAGATAAGAACCATCAAATGCATCGCTATATGTATAAGGTACATACTCGGCATAGCAATATACATCAAGGAGGTCGGGGCAATTAGCAAAAGCCTTAGTCCCTATGCTCTCCACACCACTGCCGATAGTAACAGAGGTCAAACCAGAGCAACCAGAGAAAGCACTCTGCCCTATGCTCGTCACACTATTGGGGATAGTAACCGAGGTCAAACCAAAGCAATTATAGAAAGCACCCCCCCCTATGCTCGTCACACTATTGGGGATAGTAACCGAGGTCAAAACAGAGCAATTATAGAAAGCATAATCCCCTATGCTCGTCACACTATTGGGGATTACCAAATCCTTTACCTCTTCTCCATTCAAATATAAATGATGAGCATAATATAAAGGATTAGAAGAAGCGTTATAAAAATCAATATTGCCCCATGCCGCAATATCCGAGATATGAACCGAGGTCAAACCATCGCAATAACTGAAAGCAAAAGCCCCTATGCTCGTCACACTATTGGGGATAGTCACCGAGGTCAAACCTGAGCAACCAAAGAAAGCAGAACTCCCTAT
>JAGBYI010000094.1 GCA_017628845.1 Bacteroidaceae bacterium | reverse complement strand
CGGTAAGGTTAAGTTCGAGGATGTTATTGAGAACGTGACATACCGCGTGGAGACCGACGAGGCTACAAAGCAGAGCGAGTACATCATCATTGAGTCTAAGGACCGCAACAAGATTCCCGCTTGCCACATCCTGGACGAGAACGGCGATATCCTGCGTACATATAACTTCCCCATCGGTGGTCATATCGCCATTGTGGACGGTGCCGATGCCCGTGTGGGTGAAATCCTTGTCAAGATACCTCGTGTAGTAGGTGGTGGCGGTGATATTACCGGTGGTCTGCCTCGTGTAACCGAGCTGTTTGAGGCACGTAACCCCAGCAACCCTGCTGTTGTGGCAGAAATCGACGGTGTCGTTACCATGGGCCGTCTGAAGCGTGGTAACCGCGAGATCACCATTACCTCTAAGGTTGGTGACGTTCGCAAGTACCTCGTGCCCATCTCAAAGCAGATCCTGGTACAGGATAACGACAACGTTCGTGCCGGTACTCCTCTGTCTGACGGTGCCATCACTCCTGCCGACATTCTGGCCATCAAGGGTCCCACCGCCGTTCAGGAGTACATCGTTAACGAGATTCAGGACGTTTACCGTCTGCAGGGTGTAAAGATCAACGACAAGCACTTCGAGGTTATCGTACGCCAGATGATGCGCAAGGTTCAGATTGTGGAGCCCGGCGATACCCGCTTCCTGGAGACTCAGGTTGTGGACAAACTCGACTTCGCAGAGGAGAACGACCGCATCTGGGGCAAGAAGGTAGTTGTCAACGCTGGCGACAGCGAGACAATGCATGCCGGTCAGATTGTTACCGCACGCCGTCTGCGCGACGAGAACTCTCTGCTGAAGCGTCAGGACAAGAAGATCGTGGAGGTTCGCGATGCTATGCCCGCCACATCTACCCAGATCCTGCAGGGTATCACCCGTGCTTCTCTGGCAACAAGCTCGTTCATGAGTGCCGCATCCTTCCAGGAGACAACCAAGGTGCTCAACGAGGCTGCCATCAACGGCAAGAGCGACTACCTGGAGGGCATGAAGGAGAACGTAATCTGCGGTCACCTGATTCCTGCCGGTACCGGTATGCGCGACTACGAGAAGATCGTTGTCGGTTCACGCGAGGACTACGAGCGCACTCTGGCCAACCGCAAGGCTCGTCTTGACTTCGACGACTTTTAAATGATACATTAAAACAATAATGGAAAGAACGCTTTGCCGAGGCAAATCAGCCTTGACAAGGCGTTTTTTCTTTACTTCTCTAACGACTCTAACGACTTTAAGGACTTTAAGGACTCTAAGGACCTTAACGACCTTATTGACCTTAGGGACTTTAAAGCCCTTATTACAACTTAAAGATTATTCACTATGCCTATCCAAGACCCCATGCACGAACTTCGCCTGAAGGTGCGCGACTACGAATGCGACCTTCAGGGTATTGTCAACAATGCCAACTATCAGCACTATCTGGAGCATGCACGCCACGAGTTCCTTCTGGAGAAGGGTATCAGTTTTGCCGAAATGCATGCCCATGGCATTGATGCCGTTGTGGCACGCATCACTATGGAATTCAAGGTGCCTTTGCGCAGCCGCGACGAGTTCATCTGCCGTCTCACCGTCAAGAAGGAAAATGTACGATACGTGTTCCTTCAGGAAATCTACAGAGCCTCCGACGAGAAATTGTGCCTGAAGGCCAAGGTGGAATCCGTTTGCATCCAGGACGGCCGTTTGCTGACCTCATGCAACGAACTGGACGAAAAACTCTTCGCCTGATGTCCCTTCTTTCCTCCCTTGACCGCCGTATCTTTGGCATTGCCTTGCCAAGCATAGTCAGCAACATCACCGTTCCACTATTAGGATTGGTTGATGTAGCAGTAACCGGTCATATGGGAGGTCCCGCCTCCCAATCCTCAGATCTTTCCTTACCAGCATCGTATTATGTTGGCGCCATTGCCGTGGGAGGCATGCTTTTCAATATCATCTATTGGATGTTCGGCTTCTTGAGGATGGTAACCGGAGGCGAAACCGCCCAGGCCTGGGGGCGTAGGGATTTGGACGGAGCGGTACTGCTGCTTGTCCGTAGCCTCCTCCTTGCTCTTGTTCTTGCTTTGATGCTAATGGCACTTTCGCCACTTATATGCGAAGTCGCCTTGTGGTACATAGCGCCAGAGGCAGAGGTGGCAACCCTCGCGCGCACGTATTTTAATATATGTATATGGGGAGCAGTTCCTGCTCTTGGTCTCTTTGCCATGAACGGATGGTATATTGGCATGCAGAACTCACGTTTCCCCATGATTGTTGCCATAGTGCAGAACCTTCTGAACATTGTCTGCAGCATTGTCTTTGTCTATGTGCTGGGCATGCGCATAGAGGGTGTTGCACTGGGAACCTTGTTGGCGCAATGGGTGGCTTTCGCTATTGCCCTTGTCCTTTGTTTGAGGTTTTACGGCAGGTTATGGCGCAGGGAGGCGTTCCACAGGCCACCGCTCGGTCGGCTTTTGCGTCAGGCACTTGCTCCACGTAGCACCACCAACCGCCAGAACTTCTCCCTGTTCCTGCGCACCCTGTGCCTGATAGTTGTGCACTTTATGTTCATTGCCGCCGGAGCAGCGCAGGGCAGTGTGGAACTGGCTGTCAATACGCTGCTCATGCAGATGTTCACCATCTTCAGCTACTTTATGGACGGTTTTGCCTATGCCGGCGAGGCGCTTGTTGGCAAGGCCATAGGTGCTGTCAATATCGAAGTCTGCCGTTCCGTGGTGCGAAGACTCTTCCAATGGGGTGGGGTAGTGGCATTGTTCTTTGTGGTATTGTATGCTTTGGGAGGCGAGTGGTTCATGTCGTTTCTCACGGACGATATGCAAGTTCTGGAAGCTGTATCCCGTTACCGGCATTGGACTTTGCTTCTTCCTCTGTGTGGCGTGGCGTCCTTCCTGTGGGACGGAGTCTACATTGGTGCAACCTCCCCGCGTCTCATGCTCCTGTCCATGGCCATCAGCATGGTTCTTTTCCTTGCCGGCTATTTCCTCCTCATCCCCCTCTATGGCAACCATGGTCTGTGGATAGCCTTCCTTTCCTATCTTGCCTGCCGAGGCATGGTGCAGACGCTGACATATAGGAAGATTTTGCCTTAATCGTTTGGTCGGTTCGCTCAAAAACGCTACTTTTGTGTGAGGAATAGAAATTTAATAAATCAAAACCACAATAATATTATGTTGTTTGAACAGATTAGCAAAGACATAGTCGTGGCCATGAAGGCCAAGGACAAGGTTCGCCTGATGGCATTGCGCAATGCCAAGAAGTATTTCCTGGAGGCTCTCACCGCCCCCGGTGCCGATGCAGAACTCTCCGATGAGCAGGCGCTGAAGATTCTTTCCAAGTTGGTGAAGCAGGGCAAGGACACAGCCCAGCTCTATGTGGAGCAGAACCGTCCCGACCTGGCAGAGGAGGAGATGGGACAGGTCCTCGCCCTCGAGGCATATCTCCCCAAGGCACTTACTCCCGAGGAACTGGAGGCAGAACTCCGCACCATCATTGCCGAGGTTGGTGCCACCAGCGCCAAGGAGATGGGCAAGGTAATGGGCGTTGCCAGCAAGCGCCTCGCCGGCCGTGCCGACGGCAAGGACATTTCCGCCAAGGTGAAAGAACTGCTTGGCTAAAACCAATAACCAAGATAAGGACGAAGTTCCCTATTTGATAGAATAAGGAAGAGGCGTTGCATCCACATGTGCAACGCCTCTTCTGTGTGTTATGTCGTGTATAGGACTTTACTTCAACTGATCAGCCACGAAGTCCTTCATCTCCTGACCGCGCAGGTTACGCTTGATGATGGTACCGTCGGGAGCGAAGAGCATAATCTGGGGAATGCCCTTGATGCCGTATAGTTCGGTGGCATTGTCCTTGCCGTCGCGGGGAACGTAGATTTGGGGGTATTCGATGCCCTCTTCCTCCAGAGCGGCCTTGAACTTGTCCTCCTGGTCCCAAACGTTCACACCCAGTACCATGAAGTTCTCGCCGGCGAACTGCTTGTGCAGCTCTATGAGGTTGGGGATTTCCATCTTGCAGGGACCGCACCATGAAGCCCAGAAGTCGGCGAGCACATACTTGCCCTTGCCCACGTAGTCAGAGAGCTTTGACTCATTGCCCTCGATGTCGAGGCCGCTGAAGTCAACGAACATCTTGCCTTCCTTTGTGGTTTCTGCCTTTTCAAGGAATGCACGCAGGTCAGCAACAGCCTTTATTTTGTCGGCATACTTTACCTCGGTCATAACAGAGTCCAGTTTCTCCAGAGATGAGTACATTTCGTTGGCCAACATGCCCAGTATGTAGGCGCCCACGATGTTGTCCTTGTTCTCTGTCATGCCTGTGCGGTAGATGTCGTACAGAGCCTCAATGTCGCTTTTCACGGAATCGTGTACTTCTGTATAGGTCATGCCTTCGTTTATCAGCTTTTGTGCCTTTTCGTTTAAGGCTTGGCTGCTTTCGTTTACCTTTTCTGTTATGGTGGAGAATACATCGTTCAGTCCGCCATTGTCAGAAACTTTCACCGGGCCTTCTGTAAGGTCTGCCGATATATTGACACCGTTTTGTAAGAATACCGGGATGCGTGTTCTTTCCAGAATCATGGTGTAGATGCTTTGGTCATCCACCTTGCCGGCAAAGGCAAAGGTGCTGTCTTGCACAAGACAGGAATCTATCACAGTTCCCTCTGTGTCCTGCAGAAGAACCTGCTTACCCTCATACTCTCCAGTGGTCTTGCCCTTGATGGTGTACTCCTTGGGACCACAGCTTGCCAACAGCATAGCAGGAATGGCAAGTAGCAATAACTTTTTCATAATGTAGTGATATTTAGGTTAAATATGGTTGTTTTACGTCGGCAAAGATACTATAATTTATTGTAAAGCTCCCGAAGCATTGCGTTATTTTAATTTAAAACCATTCGTATTGATGCAGTTTGCCTGCTTTTATGCCTGCCTGTTGCCGGACTTGCCTGTCTGGAAGATGATTTTGCTCTTCCCGAGGTCCGAGGCTTGACGTCCCGAGGACCGAGGCGAAAGTACCGGGAACTCTCGGTCCGGTCCTCGGGAGGGCCAAAATGCCCGCTGCTGAATGTATGTTTGGCACAGGAAGGCCAGCTTTGTCGTGAGCATGTCGTTTCCCTGTTTGTCCGCTTGTAGCAGTCCTTGTTTGTTTCTGTTGTGATTATGTGTTTTTATGGTTCCGCATGAAGGGCTGTTGTAAGGATGATGTGGCATTGCTATAGAGAGAAACAATAAAAAATGGGTCTTGGCACAATTATTTTATTGAAAAAATGCCGTTTTTCAGATTTTTGTTGTACCTTTGCAACCCGAATGGGCATACTGTGCCCCTCCTTATCGTATATACATAATTAATATATATAACAAATAAAAATTAAACAAAATGCCTACAATTCAACAATTGGTAAGAAAAGGCCGTACCGTGTTGGTAGACAAGAGCAAGAGCCCCGCTCTGGACTGCTGTCCTCAGCGTCGTGGCGTTTGTGTTCGTGTTTACACTACCACACCTAAGAAGCCTAACTCAGCTATGCGTAAGGTAGCTCGTGTGCGTCTGACAAACTCTAAGGAGGTTAACTGCTACATCCCCGGTGAGGGTCACAACCTGCAGGAGCACAGTATCGTTCTCGTTCGCGGTGGTCGTGTAAAGGACCTGCCCGGTGTACGTTATCACGTTGTACGTGGTACTCTGGATACCGCAGGTGTTGCTAACCGCACACAGCGTCGTTCTAAGTACGGTGCAAAGCGCCCCAAGGCTGCTAAGAAGTAATACTCCCCAAGGAAAGGCGAGTCAAGTTATTTAAAAACAACCGTTTTGGTGTTGCAGACAGTGTCCTGAGTAAACCCTGCAGCGGCAGGAGTTGAAGAAGAAGTACAAGATGCAAACCTGAACACAAAACAATTGAAAGAAAATGCGTAAAGCTAAACCAAAGAAGAGAGTTATCCTTCCCGATCCTAAGTTCGGTGATGTGAAGGTATCAAAGTTTGTTAATCACCTCATGTACGATGGCAAGAAGAGCATCTCTTACGATATCTTCTACAACGCACTCGAGATTGTAGCCAACAAGATGCAGAGCGAGGAGAAGCCCGCATTGCAGATTTGGAAGGAGGCTCTGGATAAGATTACTCCTCAGGTGGAGGTTAAGAGCCGCCGTATCGGTGGTGCTACTTTCCAGGTTCCCACAGAAATTCGCCCCGACCGCAAGGAGAGCATCTGCATGAAGAATATGATTCTGTATGCTCGCAAGCGTGGTGGTAAGACCATGGCTGACAAGTTGGCTGCTGAGATTCAGGATGCTTACAACGAGCAGGGCGGTGCCTACAAGCGTAAGGAGGATATGCACCGTATGGCTGAGGCTAACCGTGCGTTCGCTCACTTCCGTTTCTAAAATAAATCCATCACTAATTCAATTTACGACACAATGG
>JAGBYI010000093.1 GCA_017628845.1 Bacteroidaceae bacterium | reverse complement strand
TAGCATCGGTTTGGGCCTTCTCTTGTTGTTTACGGAAGAAGTCGGCCTGTTCCTTCTGGTTGTCTGCATTAAAGGAAGCTACTTGAGCTGCTTCGCTAAGGCGGTCAAGTTGAGCGGCCTTTATCTGGTCGGCACTCATAGAAGCGAAAGTAGAGTCGCGGTTCATCTGAGCCTGCACATCCATGCTGTGGAGACTCTCGGCACTGCGGTTCTGCTCGCGCAGCTGCTGCAGTTCCTGCTCTTTCATCGCCTGCATGTTGCGCATGGCAATGTTGGCTTTGCGCTCAAGGATGTCGGCATCGTCGAACTTGCTCTGGCGCTGCATCTGGAAATCGGACTGACGCTGCTGCTGATCCATCTGGAAATCGAACTGACGCTGTTGCTGACGCATCTGCTCGTCGCGCTGACGCTGCTGCCAATCGGCTTCGCGGCGGCGTTCCTCGTTCTGCCAGTCATGGTCCTCTTCGCGTATCTTCTTCTGCCAGTCGTACTCGTCGAGTTGCTGGCGACGTGTGAAGTTGCGGTTATACATCTGCTCGTCGCGCTCCCAGTTGCGGTTGTACTCCTGCTCCTCGTGCATCCATTCGCGTTCGCGCTGCTCGTCCTCGATGCCCCAGTTGCGACGGCGCTGCAGGTCTTCACGCTCCCAGTCGTGGTCCTGCTTCTTGTCGCCGATGGCCCACTCTGCCTCCAGGCGTGCAGCGTCTACGCTCTGCTGGTGCTGGATGCGCATGATCTCGGTAACGCTCTCGCGCTGTATCTTGTTCTGAAGCAAGGCATCCTGCAGTACGGCAAGGTCCTCGTCCTTGACCAGGCGGCTCTTCTTCAGGTCGATGAGTGCTTCGTACTCCTCCTCCTGGCTCTTGGCTTCGCGCAATCGCTTCTGGGCATTGAGCATCAGAGTGAAGGCCTCCATCTCGTCGTCGTGGATGAGTCCGTCCTTGTTGATCTGCATCAGGGCATAGCGGAGTTCCTCGTCGGTAGTGGCCTTGTCGATGGTCTGCTTGTTTGTCTCTATGGCCAGGCGGTTGCGGAACTCGCCGGTGCGCTGCAGGTAGTCAAGTTCCTTCTCGGTGCAGTAGAGTTCACGCTCTACACTGCGGAAACGCTCGAACTCGGCATTGCTGTCAGTAATCTGCAACACCTGGGCACACTCGATGCCATGGAGCTGCATGTTGATGATTTGCTGGATCTGGGCCTTGAGTGTAGCAATTACCTCCATGGGAAGGCCAGTCTGCTGGTAATCCACATTGCGCAGTGCCTGACGGAGGACATTGTCTATGCTGCCAACAAGCATCTGGTACAGCATGTTGGTGGTCAGCGATTGTTTGTCGGCCAGATAGTTGGTGGCCACGCCGTGGATGTCGCTCACCTTCAACTGCAGCGACACGCCCACCTGCACATCAAACACTCGGGTGGGTATGCTAAAGGGAGCAAACTGTATGCCGCCGTCCTGGCCCACCTGGCCGCCAAAGGTCATGGGGATATAGCGGTCGCTGACCAGATATACGGACATGACGGGAGCCTGGGTGAGACGTGAGAGGATGCGTGCATAGTCAATCTTGCGCTTCTGCACCTTCTCCTTGTTCTCGTTCTTCTTCTCACCGAAGATAAGGCGGCCTACCCAATTGAAGCCTCGCTTGATCTCGCCCACAACGCCCAACTGGCGGAAAGTGGGTTCTGCCTGGCGACGCTCCTGGATGGCCTTGCGCTCCTTCTCCTCCATCTCCTTCTCGGCCTTCTCTACTGCAGCCTTCAGTGCAGCCTGCTCCTCCTCTACGGACTTGTAGAACAGGTAGGCGCCAGAAGAAAGGGTAGATACCAGTTCGCCATTGGCAAAGATGAGGGCTGTGCAGCCCTCCTGCACGATGATACCCTTGAGTTTCTCTATCTCCTCGAGTTCGCTTTCCTTGATCCTGCGGGCAATCTCGCCGGGCTGGATGTTCCAGATGGTACGGCCGCGAACAACGTCCACGCCCTGCACTGCCTCCATGCTGCGACGGTCGCGGGCACGCTGTGCCTCGCGTTCGGCGCGAATCTGTGCACGCTCGGCGCTTTGCTGTGCCTGCTGGGCATCCTGTATCTCGCCACGGTCAGCACGGGCCTGCTGGCGCACGGCTGCCTGCTGCTCCTGCTGAATGTCGCGATTCAGCTGTCCGCCGGTCACGAAATTTGCCACTGCACGTACACCATCGGTAAACCAGCCTTTCTCTCCTGCCTGGGCTCCTGCCTGCCCGCCCTGACCAACAGGAGCGCCGCATCCTGTGCAGAATCTTGCTCCGGGTTTCAGGGCCTTGCCACACTTGGGGCATGACATGGACTGACTTGCTGACTTCATTTGATCCACTGGTGCAGAAACGGGGGTACCGCACTTGGTGCAGAAT
>JAGBYI010000092.1 GCA_017628845.1 Bacteroidaceae bacterium | reverse complement strand
GTGGTTATAGTGTCGGGGTTCCACCTCTTCCCATTCCGAACAGAGAAGTTAAGCCCGTCCGCGCCGATGGTACTGCACACCCGTGGGAGAGTAGGTAGCCGCCGTTTTTAGAAAGAGAAGGAGTCCTTTGGAGAATGTTCCAGAGGACTCCTTTGCTGTTTTGGGGTGTTGAAAGATTAACGTTTAACGTTGACTTGCTGAGCGGAGGCGAATAGTGCGAAAAGGTTTAAGGTATGCACCAGAAAAATGTAAGCATCCTAACCAGACTGGATTCCTTTGCATTTAGTAGTGCATTCTTATTGTTTTATGTTCTTTGCTTTGTTTGCTCCACCCCTTTCATACTCAGCGCTATGCGGTTGCGGGTGTAGTCGATTTCTATTACTTTGACTTTGACCTTTTGCTGAAGGTGTACCACGGTCATGGGGTCGCTGACGAACTTGTCGGCAAGTTGGGAGATGTGGACAAGGCCCTTCACCTTGATACCGAGGTCTACAAAGCAGCCGAAGTTGGTGATGTTGGAAACGATGCCATTGAGAATCATGCCTTCCTGCAGGTCGTCGATGCTGCGGAGGGTGGAGTCGAAGGAGAATTCCTCGTTCTCGCCACGAGGGTCGCGGCCTGGTTTGCTGAGTTCCTGCATGATGTCGGTAAGGGTGGGCATGCCCACGGTGTCGGAGCAATAGCGTTGCAGGTCGATACTCTTGCGCTTCTCTGGCGATGAGATAAGTTCCTCTACCGTACATCCGCTATTCTTTGCCATGCGGCGTACCAGTTCGTAGCGCTCGGGGTGTACGGCGGTATTGTCCAGGGGATTCTTGCCATCTGCTATGCGCAGGAAACCGGCACATTGCTCAAAGGCTTTGGCGCCGAGGCGTGGCACGCGTTGAAGTTCTTGGCGAGAAGCGAAGGGACCGTTCTCTGCACGATACGTGACGATGTTCTGTGCCAGGGCAGGACCGAGACCAGAGACATAGGTGAGCAGGTGCTTGCTTGCGGTATTGAGGTTCACGCCCACGGTGTTCACGCAACGCTCTACGGTGAGGTCCAGGGCATGCTTAAGTTCCGTTTGGTCAACATCGTGCTGGTATTGTCCCACACCGATGGACTTGGCATCTATCTTTACCAGTTCTGCCAGAGGGTCGGCAAGGCGGCGACCGATGCTCACGGCACCGCGCACGGTGACATCGTGGTCGGGAAACTCCTCGCGTGCTATTTTTGAAGCGGAGTAGACCGAAGCACCGTCCTCGCTTATAAGAAAGACGGAAAGGTCGGGACGACGGAGCATCCTGACAAGATCCTCGGTTTCACGTCCAGCCGTGCCATTGCCTATGGCCACCGCCTCAATACTGTACTTGTCCAAGAGTCGTTCCAAGGTGTCCAGCGCCTCCATGCGTTCGCCACGGGGAGGATGGGGGAAGATGGTCTCGTTGTGCAGGAGATTGCCCTGTTGGTCAAGGCACACCACCTTGCAACCCGTGCGGAACCCAGGGTCGATGCCCATGATGCGCTTCTGTCCGAGAGGTGCGGCAAGGAGAAGTTGGCTCAGGTTGGTGGCAAACACACGGATGGCCTCCTCGTCGGCAAGTTTCTTTGATGCGGTTGCAAACTCCGTTTCTATGGAAGTTTTTAGCAATCGCTTGTAGGCATCCTGCATGGCCATGACGATCTGTTCGCCGCACTTGCCACGAGTGGGGAAACCGCGGAGCAGCCGCTCGATGCAATCCTCCTCGTCGCGAGGACTAATGTCCACACGCAGGAAGCCCTCGCTCTCGCCACGGCGGATGGCCAGCAGACGGTGGCTGGTGCAACGCTTCAGGGGTTCGGAGAAGTCGAAATAGGTGCGGTAGTTCTGTGCCTCCTCCTGCTTGCTCTTTACCACCCTGGATGATATTACGGCGGTGAGTTCGAAACTACGGCGCAGGGTATTGCGCACACGCTCGTCCTCGTTCATGCGTTCGGCCAGAATGTCCCTTGCACCCTGCAGAGCATCTGCCACCGTGGGAACCTCCTCCGTGATGTACGCCTTGGCATATTGCTCGGGGTCGCCATTGGGACGGTGCAGTATGGCATCCGCCAAGGGTTCAAGGCCACGCTTGCGAGCCACCTCGGCACGAGTCTTTCGCTTGGGCTTATAGGGCAGGTATATGTCCTCCAGCACGGCGGCATCCCAGCAGGAGGTTATTCTTTCCTTCAGTTCGTCTGTAAGTTTGCCCTGTTCCTCGATGGTTTGCAGGATGTACTCTTTGCGGTGCTCCAGTTCCTTGAACTTCTCGCTCTGACGGGCCACTTCGGCTATCTGCACTTCGTCCAATCCGCCCGTAGCCTCCTTGCGATAACGGGCAATGAAGGGAATGGTGGCGCCTCCGTCCAGGAGATTCATGGTTTGTTCTATCTGTCGTGCACCTATGCCAAGGGCCTGTGCTATGAGTTTTATTATTTCTTGCATAGTAATTATATCTTGCTGTTCAGGTCATTCTCTTTCATGTATGCGGTTATGATTTCCAGCAGGTCCTTGCCATACTTCTCCACCGATGTTTTGCCCATGTATGGGATTTTGAGCAGGGACTTGGGATTCTCGGGCAGGAAGTGCACTATGCCCAAGAGTGCCTTTTGCTGAAGCACGCAATAGGCAGGGATGCCCAGCTCCTGAGCCTTCTTCTGTCTCCATAAGACAATACGTTGATAAAGGTCGGGCAATACGATGTCCGAGGGTACTTGTAGTATTGTCTCTTCCGATTTCTTACGACGACTTTTTGACGGCGTCGTGGTGTCTGCTCCACCCTCTGCCTCCAGGCTGATGACGGCCTTTTTGTGCAGATATGCACAGATGTCGAATCCCTCCTCGTGCACGAATTCCAGAAGTTTACGTTTCTGGGTGCAGCATTGTACGAGTTTTTCCGTGTAGTCGGCTATTCGCTTTTTCAGTTCCTTGTTGTCGGTGGGTATGGAGAGTTCTTCTGCCCATTGGCAGATGGGGGAGAACTCGTCCAGGAAATACTTGGTAGCATTGTGTATGCGCTCCTTCAATAGGTCGGACGAGGCATAGTCGGCCTGTTCGGAGATGATGCGCGTGTATTGCGTGGCAAAGCGTGCGGCAATGTCGCAGAGTTTCTTCTGTATGCTTTGGTCATGAAGATTGAACTGCTCGAGTAATTGCGGATAGAGAGAGCAGAAATTTTCTGCCACAAGGCGGTGCATGCCGTTGAAGTGCTCAAGGAGCGTGTCGAAACTGAAAAGTTCCTGCACCAACTGGTGGTAGTATCGTTTCTCCCAGGTGTCGATTGCAGTTGCGCCTGGTGTGCGCTGTGCCATGGCGGCATTGAAGTTGTTTACCGTCGTGTCGCAGATGATAGCACCGGCACTTAACGGCGAACTGAGCACCATGCCCTCCAGTGTGCGGCAACGGCTCAGAGCCACGTACACCTGTCCGTGTGCAAAGGAGTCGCGGGCATCTATGATGGCATGGCTGAAGGTCAGACCCTGGCTCTTGTGTATAGTTATTGCCCATGCCAGGCGCACAGGGAACTGCTCAAAACTGCCCTCCACCTCCTCGTTTATCTCCATTGTCTGCTCGTTGAGCGTGTATCGGGTATTGTCCCATTGTTCGCGCTCCACCCTGATTTCGCCGTTGAAATCCTGGCTGTGCACAACGAACCCCTCCTGGTCAATCTTGACTATCTCGCCAATCATGCCGTTGAAGTAGCGCCTCTCGCCAGAGTGGTCATTTTTGATGAACATCACCTGCGCACCCTCCTTCAAGGTCAGTGTCTCCTCGGTGGGATAGTTGTACTCGGGGAAGTTGCCCGTTATCTTTGCACGATAGGTAAAGGTGGGCGTGCCAAGTTTGTCCAGTTCCCTGTCGTTGATGCTCTGTGCCAGCACGTTGTGTGTAGTGAGCCGTATGTAGCGGGGCGAGGCAGGAGGCGTGAACTCCGGTATGTAGCGCCTGTTCAGTTGCTCAAGTGTGGCGGCATCGGCCCTGTTGGTGCGAATGTTATTGAGCAAGGCCAGGAAGTGCTCGTCTGTCTGGCGGTATGTCTGTTTCAGTTCCACGGTGGCATAGTGTGTCTCGCTCAAAGCCCTGCTGCTGAAGAAGAACGGCGTGTCGTAGTATTGCGAGAGCATATCCCACTCCTCGGGTTTCACCACGGGTGCCAGTTGTTGCAGGTCGCCAATCATGAGCAATTGTACTCCGCCGAAGGGCAGATGAGGCTGACGGAAGCGCCTCAGCACGGCATCCACGGCATCCAGTATGTCGGCACGCACCATACTTATCTCGTCAATGACAAGCAAGTCGAGACTGCGTATCAACCTCTTCTTCTCCTTGCTGAACTTGTAGCGGTGCACATCCTTCTCGGCACGGAAGGTAGAGTCGGGGACATACGGGGCAAGAGGCAACTGGAAGAACGAGTGCAGGGTCATGCCCCCTGCATTGATGGCGGCAATACCCGTGGGGGCGGTAACCACCATGCGCTTAGGCGAACGCTGCTTGAGGTCCTTCAGGAAGGTCGTCTTGCCTGTACCTGCCTTACCAGTAAGGAAAAGGTGTGTGCCGGTGTTCTCTACGATACGGAGTGCAAGGTCAAGTTCGGGGTTGCTCGTGCTCATGTGTGTGGAGTTGGTGTTTGGTCAGTCTTTCGTAACTATGGAGTGGTACAGGCGCATGGCATCCCTCATCATATCAACATGGTCAAAGGCCAGAGGAGGCAGTTCGTCCACATGCCACCATTCTGCCTTGGCGGCATCGTCCAATCCCTGCACGGGCATGGGGCTTTCTATTATGGCCAGGTATGCTATGCCCACGGTACGTCCTCGCGGGTCGCGGTCAACACGGCTGTATGCACCCACCTGATGGGTTTCCGTTACTGTGAGGCCAGTCTCCTCGGTAAGTTCGCGCATGGCACACTCCTGTGCCGTCTCGTTCATGTCCATGAAACCGCCGGGCAAAGCCCAATGGCCACGGAATGGCTCGCCACCACGCTGGATAAGGAGCACACGTGGGCGCTCCTCTCGGGTGATGACAATGCAATCCGCCGTTACGGCAGGTCGTGGGTATTCGTATGTGTATGGCATAGTTTTCACCTTTCCGTTTTCCGTTTTCAGATCTTAAAGTCCAGGCACACCCTCTGCACGGCAAAGGGCTTTACCCTTTCCTCTGCCACCTTCACATGGGCAGGATGCACGGCATAGGCTTTCAGTGCCTCCTCGCTCTCCAGGGTGCTGTCCAGCATCAGGTCGGCGTTGGACGAGGCAAGGCGACCGTCGATGTGTACCGTCACTTCGGTAAGTCCAGGCACCACACCCAACAGTGCCTCCAGGTCCTGCTTGATGGCGGCCTTTACGTTCTGTTTCTCCTCTTCGGACAACTCGGGGTTGAGCGTCCATAGTATTATATGCTTGATCATAAGTATTGAGTTTATATTCTTTTATATTGTGAGACAAGGGCACTCATAGCACTTGAGGCCATCTGCAAGCCAATGCATCATCTGAGTATCCGAACAGCAGTTCTCCTCTGACGACGAATGATTCTCCGTTATCTTCCTTGAAACGATACGTATAACCTCCAGATTTCTTCAACTCTTCCTTATCGCCATATTTGCATCTGTCAATATAAATGTCCTGCATGAAATATTTACCGTCTTCCTCAAATATCACGGTGTATGCAAGGTCTGGAATCATTTCCCATACACCGACTCTGTTGATATTCCTACCTAAACCATTAACCATGTCCTGTAAGGTTTTGCCTTGAATGGTGTCTTTCTGGAGCGGTTCTGCATATGGAATAACAGGAGCGTGCACAAATATTGTATCTGGCTTTCTTTCCGTGTCTTCCAGTTTATACATATGCGCAGACTTGAGCACAGCCCACGCCATACAGAAGAGTATAATCACTAAAAGAAAGGCGGCAATAATGGATGTCTTTTTCATGTGCGGTTTGTGTCTGTTGATAAATGTACTTTCTTCCTGTCTACAAAAATACGATTTTACTTTAATATATCCTCTTCCTTCGTACATCAAAATGAAATTCCCGGTGAAAGAAAGCGTTGAAAGTGGTTCATGGACTGTATGAAAGATGTGGCATACTATGCCCTCTGTTGTAAATGTTATATAATCCCAAATCGATCATTAGACTGTTACGCGCTAATGGAGCCTCTTTTGTCATCTGTTTCCTCGCTTCTCGGTTATAATGGAACCCCATTGCGCCCTCATATCGGCAAAACATCTGTTCAAAAATAAACGCTATTATTATCATAACGCTAATGACCTATTTGGGTTAATAGGGGCGTTCTAATTTTAGATAGTGGCTCAAGGAGGGGACTAACGAAGCGGATGAAATCACAAGGAAAGGAGATGCATACCTATTGTTCTATGGTACTGCACCTCCTTGTAGTATGTGATCAGACATTCCGCTAATCATTCATCACCGCTGCCATTTCGGCACAACGTTCGCCATCGACACCTGCCGAGACGATACCGCCGGCATAACCGGCACCCTCGCCACAGGGGAAGAGACCACGGATGCGGACATGCTGGAGGGTCTCCCTCTCACGCAGGATGCGCACAGGGGCAGAGGTGCGGGTTTCGATAGCTATCATGTTAGCCTCGTTGGTGAGGAAGCCATGGTAGGCACGGCCGAAGGCCTTGAAGCCCTCCTGCAGACGGGTGGTGATGAACTTGGGCATCCAGAAGTGCAGAGGACTGGCAATGAGACCGGGGGCATAGGTGCTTTCGTTGAGGTCAGCACTGAGACGGTTGTTGACAAAGTCGGCCATGCGCTGAGCCGGTGCCGTCTGCTGACGGTTGCCCTGAAGCCAGCAATGGCGCTCCAACTGCTCCTGAAGCAGGAGGGGACGGAGTATGTCGTCCTGCATGTCTCTGGGATCTATGCTATCGCCCACTCCCTCCAGGGCAATGATGTCGGTGCTCTTGATGTCGTTGGGAGTGAGCAGGGATGAGGGCATAATGTCCTCGGGACGTATCTCCACTACCATGCCGGAGTTGCTCCAACGGCCTCCACGGTTGGAGGGGCTCATGCCGTTGACCACTATCTGCTCGGGACCGCTGGCGGCTGGCACTACCACACCGCCGGGGCACATGCAGAAACTGTACACGCCACGACCTGCTGCCTGGCGCACCATGCTGTATTCGGCGGCAGGGAGCCACTTGCCACGGCCTTCCTTGGAATGATACTGTATCTGGTCGATGAGGTGCGAGGGATGCTCCAGGCGCACGCCTATGGCAAGACCCTTGGCCTCCATCTCTATGTTTTCGTAATGAAGATAGCGATAGACATCGCGTGCAGAATGACCCGTGGCAAGGATAACCGAAGAGGCAAGGAACTCGCGCTCGCCACATCGTATGCCACGCACCTGGTCGTTCTCCACAATGAGTGAAGTCATCTTCGTCTGGAAATGCACCTCGCCACCACGCGAGAGGATGGTCTTGCGCATGTTCTCGATGACACGGGGCAGACAATCGGTGCCTATGTGGGGATGTGCATCAACAAGGATGTTGGGGTTGGCACCGTGCTGGACGAAGACACGCAGGATCTTGTCGCAATCGCCGCGCTTCTTGCTTCGGGTGTAGAGTTTGCCATCGCTGTATGCTCCGGCACCTCCCTCGCCAAAGGAGTAGTTGCTCTCGGCATCCACATGCTGCTCGGGACGTATGCGTGCAAGGTCCTTCTTGCGCTCGCGCACATCCTTGCCCCTCTCCACCACGATGGGACGAAAACCAAGCTCTATCAGGCGCAGGGCGGCAAACAATCCGCCAGGACCAGCACCC
Source organism: Bacteroidaceae bacterium (assembly GCA_017628845.1). GTDB lineage: Bacteria > Bacteroidota > Bacteroidia > Bacteroidales > Bacteroidaceae > Physcousia. The sequence continues at coordinate 4,607 of JAGBYI010000092.1, read as the reverse complement.
ACAACGATGACGGGCTCTGCCTCGCTGACGTCGGGGTAATATACCGGATCAAAGAGTTGCTCCTGTGGTTTCTCGCCAACGAAGGCACGCACGGTGAGATTGACATATATGGTGCGCTGGCGTGCATCGATACTGCGCTTGAGCACCTGCACGGCATTGGCCTTCAGGCCCTTTTCGCGTTGCAGGTAGGAAAGTATCCCACGCTCGTCGTATGCCTCGCGGGGAGTAATGCGGAGTTGGAGTTCGTGTATCATAATAAAATGAGGACCCCTCTACCCGAACAGTTCCCTTACGGCTTCTGCCACACGGCGGACGGGTACTATTTCTATGGTGTAGTTCTTCTTGTCCAGGGAGGACATATTATTATAAGGTATGAGTATGCGCGTGAAGCCAAGGCGCTGGGCCTCGCTGATGCGCTGCTCTATGCGGCTGACGGGACGTATCTCGCCACTCAATCCCACCTCGCCTGCCATGCAGACACCGGTGTCTATGGGGGTGTCCACATTGCTGGAGAGCACGGCGGCTATGACGCTGAGGTCGAGGGCGGGGTCGGTAACGCGCAGACCTCCGGCTATGTTCAGGAAGACGTCCTTCTGTGCCAGTTTGAAGCCCACACGCTTCTCCAGTATGGCAAGGAGCATGTTCAGTCGCTTGCCATCGAAACCTATGGTGCTGCGCTGTGCCGTGCCGTAGGCGGCGGTGGAGACAAGTGCCTGAGTCTCTATGAGGAAGGGGCGCACGCCCTCTATGGCGGAGGCTATGGCGACACCGGAGAGACCCTCGCGATTGTCGGAAAGAAGCAGTTCGGAGGGGTTAGTCACCTGACGGAGACCATCGTGCCTCATCTCGTAGATGCCCAGTTCGGAGGTACTGCCGAAACGGTTCTTTATGCTTCGGAGGATGCGGTACATGTAGTGCTGGTCGCCCTCGAACTGAAGCACGGTGTCCACGATGTGCTCCAAGACCTTGGGACCTGCCAGGGAACCCTCCTTGGTGATGTGTCCGATGAGCAGGATGCTCACTCCGCCCGACTTGGCATAGCGCAAGAGGGATGCGGCACACTCGCGTATCTGCGAGAGCGAACCGGGACTTGACTCCACGGCCTCGGTGGAGATGGTCTGTATGGAGTCGATGACCACGAGGTCGGGCTGTGTCTCCTGTATCTGCAGGAAAATCTGCTCCAGGGACGTCTCGGTGAAGACAAGCATGCCTCCACTCTCGGCACTGGCCTCATCGGGAGCCAGGCGCTCGGCACGGAGTTTTATCTGTCTGGCACTCTCCTCGCCAGAGACATACAGGATGCGCTTGTCCTTCAGTGCCAGCACCGTCTGCAACACCAGGGTGCTCTTGCCTATGCCGGGTTCTCCGCCAAGGAGCACAAGACTGCCGGGCACCAGGCCTCCGCCAAGCACACGGTTCAGTTCGCCATCCAGCAGATCCATGCGAGGCTCCTGCGTGGCATTGATGTCGGACAGGGGCATGGGCTTGCGTCGCTTCTCGCCATCCTCATCCCCGGCGGCCTGCATGGCCATGCGAGTGATGGCCGATTGAGGTTTCTCGGGCTGAATGTGCATCTCCTTCATGGTGTTCCATCTGCCGCAAGCAGGGCACTTGCCCACCCAGCGGACAGATTCCTGACCACAATAGTCGCACACGTATATTGTCTTCTGCTTTGCCATCTATGGTTATAATTGTTTTCGGAGTTTTCGGAGTTTTCGGAGTTTTCCGAGTAGTCGGAGTAATCGGAGTTGTCGGAATAGTCTGAGTAATCGGAGTAATCTGTTTTACGTTTAATCCACCCCCTCCCCCCTGCGGGGGACTCCACCCTGTCTCAGGGGGAGAAAGTGGGTGATAGCGTTTGCCATTTACTTTCCTCCCCTGAGACAGGGGAGGTGTCGCATAGCGACGGAGGGGTGGATAAATCGCTCACCGTTAATCGTTAGTCGCCCACCTCCACCATCATCTGGCACGCCTTGCAATCGAAGCGTAGAAGGAACCTGCGCTCATCAGCACCACGAAGATACAAAGGTCCTCTGACGGCATGGGGATTGCGCTTGAGGCATTGCCCCAACTGATATCTGATGCAATATCGGCATGTCATGAGGGGAGGAATGTTCTGGGGATTATTCTTTCCTATTGAGCAGTCAGATGTATATATTCTCTTCCCTTGTGGCGAATGGTGTTCTTGGAGGATTGACTGAATGTCAATCTGTGCTCCATGAGGGGAGCAATCTCCATTGCGACGCGAGGACTGGGTAAGGGGGAGGGTCTGTTCCCTTTCCTTTTCCACTTCCGCCAGCACTTCTCTCCTCCATTCTGCCAAACGGCTACGAGGTATGAACCATGGTTGAGAGAAGGATATCTCCGTGTTCGTTACCTCGTAGATGGTATCGCCCACCTTGCTGAGCACATCGGTGATGGATGCTGTTTGGTCGGTTCTGGCCTGTTGCTGTTCGCATTCGTATTCCTTGCTTGCGCACCTGCTGCCCTGCTTTGCCGTAAGGCGGAAACCCTGGGGCGTTTCTTCCAGCCTCCACTCCAAGGGCAATACGCGGCGCGAAGTCTTTCCGCTCAGAACGGTCTCCATTGCCTGGTCCTGGTTGCGGTATATTACGGTGCCGTCCTTCAAGCCCTGGGGCATGCGGTGAGGATAGAGGTGGTTGCCCTCGGCACGGTTTATGCGGAAGCCCACCAGTTGCTCCTGACCTCGGTTGCCCGACACGTAGCAAAGTCCGTCGCCGTTGGCAAAAGAAGCCGTACCTGCCACCACAATGTGGTCGCGGCGTATCTCCTTGACGAAGCCCACCCGCTCGCCCATACTCTTTGGGGTGATGGTGTTGCACAGGTCGGCGGTGCGCTCGTGCATGAAGTAATCGGTGAAACCACGGTTGAAACTCCTTTCGGGATTGGGGGTAAAGGACAGTTCCACCCTGCCCTGCGAGGCGGCACAATACTCCTTGCGCCTCTTGAAGATGGCATCCAACTTCTGGCGATACCATGCCGTGACGTTCTTCACATAGGCGGCATCCTTCAGGCGGCCCTCTATCTTCAGCGAACGGGCACCTGCATCGAGCAAAGCCTCCAGTTGCGCCGTGCGGTTCATATCGCGCATGGACAGCAGGTATCGGCCAGTGACCAGTTTCTCTCCGTCCTGCGTTTCCAGGTCGTAGGGCATACGGCAGAACTGGGCACACTCGCCACGGTTGGCACTACGGCCATAGCACACCTCCGAGGCATAGCAACGGCCATTGTAGCTGACGCAGATAGCGCCATGGATGAATACCTCCAGGGGCACCTGAGGCACCTGGCGATGTATGTCGGCAATCTCCCCGATGGTGAGTTCGCGTGCAAGCACCACCTGCTCGTAGCCCTCGCAATAGAGGCTCTGCACCTTCTCTGCCGTGCTGTTGTCCATCTGTGTGGAGGCATGCAGGGAGATGGGAGGCATGTCGGGCAGGAGCCTTATGCGCTCGTCCTGCACAATGAGGGCATCCACACCTATGCGGTACATGCGCCATGCAAGGTCGCGAGCCTCCTGGAGTTCTTCCTCGCCCTCAAGCAGGGTGTTCAGCGTAACGTACACCTTCACGCCAAAGGGATGTGCATAGCGCACCACCTGGGCAATATCCTCGTCGGTGTTGCCCGCCGAGGCACGCGCACCAAACCTTGCGGCTCCGATATACACGGCATCCGCACCATGGTCGATGGCGGCAAAGGCGCACTCCTTGTCGCGAGCAGGAGCAAGGAGTTCTATGGGTATCTTCTTACTTGATGGCATTGATGTCGTATGGAGTCTCCTGATATACGTAGTAGTTGAGCCAGTTGGTGAACAAGAGGTTGCCATGTCCACGCCATGTCACATGCACGCCCTTTTCGGGATCGTTATCGGTGTAGTAGTTGTAGGGCATCTGTATGGGAAGGCCCTTGCCCAGGTCGCGTTTGTATTCCGTGTCCAAGGTAAGGGGCGAGTACTCGCTATGACCGGTCACGAAGATTTCCCTGCCACCTCTGGCCATAACCATGGACACACCGCTCAGGGGACTCTCGGCTATTATCTCCAACTGAGGCACACGCTCTATGTCCTCGCGGCGCACCTCGGTGTGCCGGCTATGGGGCATATTGAACACATCGTCGAAGCCGCGGAAGATGGGCAGACGGGGATTGAGGGGTGTCTGTGGGAAGATGCCAAACATCTTCTCGGGCAGGGGATACTTGGGCACACCGTAGTAATGACTCAGTGCTGCCTGTGCCGCCCAACAGATATACATAGTGGAGGTGACATTGTGGCGGCACCATTCGAAAATCTCCACCATCTCCTCCCAGTAGGTAACATCCTCGTACTCGAGATGCTCCACGGGGGCACCGGTTATTATCATGCCGTCGAACTTCTCGTGCTTCATCAGTTCGAAGTCGCGGTAGAACGCCTGCATGTGCTCTATGGGAGTGTTCTTGGACGTGTGCGCCTTCACCTTCATCAGATGTATCTCCATCTGCAGGGGTGTGTTGGACAGGAGGCGGAGCAGGTCCGTCTCGGTAGTTATCTTCAGGGGCATCAGGTTCAGTATGGCAATACGCAGGGGGCGTATGTCCTGATGCTTGGCTCTCTC
>JAGBYI010000091.1 GCA_017628845.1 Bacteroidaceae bacterium | reverse complement strand
GCTACGAAGCCAGCAGTGTACTTGATGCCTGCTGCATCGGCCTTGGGATCGGGACGGTCCAGTGCCAGGTGGAAGTGGAAGTTGTCGAACTCCTTCTCCAGAGCCAGGAAGTCGTCTAGGAAGGGGATCTCCTCCAGGGCGCGTGCACCGTAGAAGTAGTGCATCTGGCGGTCGCGGCACTGACGGGTCTTGAGCATGTGCATGATCTGTGCGCGCAGGGGAGCCATACCGGCACCGCCACCTACCCAGATCATCTCGCGACCGGTGTCGTAGTTGGGACGGAACTCGCCGTAGGGGCCGCTCATCACTACCTTGTCGCCGGGCTTGAGGCTGAAGATGTAAGACGATGCGATACCGGGATTAACGTCCATAAAGCCAGGACCCTGCTCCTTGGGCTTGAAGGGAGGAGTGGCAATACGTACGTTCAGGGTAATGATGTCGCCCTCGTCGGGATAGTTGGCCATAGAGTATGCACGGATGGTGGGAGTGTCGTTGACACACTTCAGGTTGAAGAGACCGAAGTTCTTCCATGCGGGCAGATAGGTGTCGCCAATGAGGGACTTGTCGAAGTCCTTGTCGTAGTCGATCTGGAATGCAGGAATCTTGATCTGTGCGTAAGAACCGGGCTCGAAGTCCATGTGCTCGCCAGGAGGCAGGGCAACCTTGTACTCCTTGATGAAGGTGGCCACGTTGCGGTTACCGATAACGGTGCACTCCCATTCCTTAACGCCCATTACAGAGTCGTCGACCTTGATTTCCATATCGCTCTTCACCTTGCACTGACAGCCCAGGCGCCAGTTCTCCTTCACCTGCTTGCGGGTGAAGTGGCCCTTTTCGCTGTCCAGGATCTCGCCGCCGCCGGCAGGTACCTGTACCTTACACTGGCCGCAAGAACCCTTGCCGCCACATGCGCTGGGCAGGAAGATGCCCTGCTCGGACATGGTGCTCAACAGAGAACCGCCCTGAGCCACGGATACCTTGTCCTTGCCATTGATGGTGATAGTAACATTGCCGCTGGGCGACAAGTACTTCTTGGCAACAAGCAGGATGATAACCAACACGAGGATGATTACCAAGAATACTGCTATGCTGCAAATAATCAATTGTGTATTCATTTGTCTAAATCCTCCTATGTATTAGATGTTCAAACCGCTGAAGCACATGAAGGCAAGAGCCATCAGACCTACGGTGATGAATGTGATGCCAAGACCCTGCAAGGGCTTGGGAACGTCGGTGTAAGCCATCTTCTCGCGGATAGCAGCCAGACCTACGATGGCCAGTAGCCAACCGATACCGCTACCCAGTGCATATGCCACGGCATCGCCAACGGAACCGATGTACTGAGAGTTGGTGGGCTCCATACCGATGCGCTGCTGCATGAACAGGCTGGCACCCATGATGGCACAGTTAACGGCAATCAGGGGAAGGAAAATACCCAGAGAGGCATACAGAGAGGGACTGAAGCGCTCCACAATCATCTCAACCAACTGCACGATACCTGCGATAACGGCAATGAAGAGGATGAATGCCAGGAAGCTGAGGTCGACGCCCTCAACGAGACAGTCGGGACCGAGAACCTTGGTCTGCAACAGATAGTCGACAGGAACGGTTACCAGCAACACGAAGGTTACGGCAACACCCAGACCCAGAGCGGTCTTCACGTTCTTTGATACGGCCAAGTATGAGCACATACCCAGGAAGAAAGCGAAGATCATGTTGTCCACAAAGATACTGCGGACGAAAAGGCTAATCATGTGTTCCATATATTACTTCTCCTCCTTGTTTAATGAGCGGTGAGCCCAGATTACACAACCTACGATAACGAGGGACATGGCGGGCATGACCATCATACCGTTGTTCATATACCAACCGCCGTTCTCAACGTACCAGCTCTGGGGAATGATCTGGAAACCGAGCAGGGTGCCGAAGCCGAAGAGCTCGCGGACGAAACCTACCACGATCAGAACCCAGGCATAGCCGAGACCGTTGCCGATACCGTCGAGCAGTGAAGGCCAGGGAGAGTTCTGCATGGCAAAAGCCTCCAGACGGCCCATGAGGATACAGTTGGTGATAATCAAACCTACATAAACGCTCAGCTGCACACTGACGTCATAGACGTATGCCTTCAGGAACTCGCTAACGATAGTTACGAGAGCGGCAACCACAACCAACTGAACGATGATACGGATACGGTTGGGGATGGTCTTGCGCAGCAGAGAGATAATCACATTAGAAAAAGCAGTGATGACGGTAACGCTGAGACCCATAACGATGGCGGGCTCGAGCTGAGAGGTCACTGCCAGCGCCGAACAGATACCCAACACCTGAATGACTACAGGGTTGTCCAGGTTCAGCGGTTTGGAGAACGCAGCGCGGTTCTCCTCGGAAAACAATTTACTCATATTGTGCGTCCTCTATAATTAATTGTTGATAAAACTCAGATAAGCTGCCAGGCCTTCGCGTACCATGGCGTCGACACCATTGCCGGTAAGGGTGGCACCAGTGATGCCGTTCACCTCTGTATCAGCCACGGCAGAACCAGCCTTCACCACCTTCAGGGCGATGGCACCGGTGTTCTCGCCCTCGAAGAGGGGCTTGCCGTTGAACTGCTCCTGGAACCAGCGCTCGCCCAGGCGTGCACCCAGACCTGCGGTTTCGCTGGAGTGATAGAAGTAGGTACCGAACACGGTCTTCTTGTCGGCATTCAGAGCCACATAGCCCCAAAGGCTGCCCCAAAGGCCTCGGCCGGTTACGGGCAGGATGTACTTGGTCTCGCCCTCAACCTCGGCAACGAACACGTGAAGTTCGCCTTCCTGGATGGCAGAAGCATAGGAAGAAAGGAACTTGCCCTCGAAGGGAACCAGTTCTGAGCCGTTCCAGAGCATGTCCTTCACGTTCTTCTCGAACTCCTGAGCCACGTTGTAGCCGTCGGCCTTGATGTCGATGTTCAGGGAGGTGAGAATCTGACCCTTGGTGTCGTTCTCTACATTAGCGTCCTGAGTGGGCTTGAGCACACTGGAAACAAACGCCAGCAGGAATGCAACGAGGATTACCATTACTGAAGCATAGATGATGGTGTATGTATTGCTGCTTGTGTCCAGACCCTTCTTCTTGGCAGGAGCCTCGGCACCTGCCTCAACAATCTCGGTGAATGCATCGGCAGGTGCAGCGCACTTGGGGCAGCTGGCAGGAGCCTTGTCACCTTCGTGGATATAACCACACAACTCGCACTTGAATTTCTTTGTAGCCATATACCTTATATATTATTTAGTTGCACGTTTTGCACGCTTGCTGATGTTCTTCTGTACGAATACATAGTCGATCAGCGGAGCGAACAGGTTCATCAACAGGATGGCAAGCATCATACCCTCGGGGTAACCGGGATTGAGCACGCGCACCATCACAGCCACAACACCAATGAGGAAGCCATAGATGTACTTGCCACATTCTGTGCGGGCACTGGTAACGGGGTCGGTGGCCATGAACACGGCACCGAAGGCAAAGCCGCCCAGAACGAAGTGGTGCCACCATTCCAGCTGGTTGCCGCCAACGCCCTCGAGGAGCCAGCCCATGAGGCCGCCGCCAACGAATACGCTCAGCATGGTCTTCCAGCTTGCAACACCTGTCCACAGGAGCAGCAAGGCACCCAGGGCAATGGCAATGACGCTGGTCTCACCGATAGAGCCGGGGATGAGACCGATGATGGAGTCGCAGATGGTCTGGCAGGGTACAGCATTGCCAACTGCTGCCTCGCCAAGAGGAGTAGCGGCAGAGAATGCCTCGGGCACATTGTGGCCCAAACCGCAGATCTGCTCCTGTGCCACCCAAACGGTGTCGTCGCCAGTCATGGCGCTGGGATAGCTGAAGAACAGGAATGCACGGGTAATCAGGGCGGGGTTGAAGATGTTCATACCGGTACCGCCGAAGATTTCCTTGGCAAAGATAACACTGAATGCCACGGCAATGGCAAGAATCCACAGAGGAGTGTTAACGGGAACAATCATGGGGATGATGATACCGGAAACGAGGAAACCCTCCTGAATCTCTTCCTTCTTCCACTGGGCAACGACAAACTCAATGCCCAGACCCACTACGTAGCTTACTACGATCTTGGGGAGAACGGCGGCCAGGCCGAAGAGGAACATGCCCACGTGGTCGGTCATGTCGGCACCTGCGGCCAAAGCATTCTGATAACCCACATTGTACATACCGAAGAACAAGGCGGGGAGCAAGGCGAGCACCACAAAGCTCATGATGCGCTTGCTATCTATAGCGTCGTGGATGTTTACTCCACCCTTGCGGCCAGTTGTATTGGGCACGAAAGCAAATGTCTCGAGACCGTCATACAGCGAGTGGAAAGCATGGAACTTTCCGCCCTCCTGGACGTGGGGACGCATACTGTCAAAAAGTTTTTTAATAGCTTTCATATTTTCCTATTAATATAATTAAGCATTCTCCTTCTTAAGTATATCCAAGCCTTCGCGAACAATGCGCTGGAGCTCCAGTTTAGAGCTGCATACGAATTCTGCAAGAGCAAAGTCCTCGGGAGCAACCTCGTAGATACCCAAAGCCTCCTGACGGTCGATGTCGCCAGTGATGATGGCCTTGATGAGATAGCCAGCATAGATGTCCATGGGGAATACCTTGTCGTACTCGCCGCTCATGATCATGTGGCGCTCGCCACCCTTGACACGTGCATCGAGAACATACTCCTTCTTGCTTCCGAAGAGCCAGCTGAAATAGCTGCGGTGTGTGCTGAACATAGAGAAACGGGGCATAATCCAGCCCAGCATCTCGTCGGCCTCTGCACCCTCGGGGATAGCAGT
>JAGBYI010000090.1 GCA_017628845.1 Bacteroidaceae bacterium | reverse complement strand
GTTGACCGTCTTCGTCGTGAGTTCGGTGTTGAGATCAACCAGGGTGCTCCACTGGTTAACTATAAGGAGGCTCTTACTCAGACTGTTCAGCACCGTGAGGTATTCAAGAAGCAGACTGGTGGTCGTGGTAAGTTCGCTGATATCATCTTCGAGATCGGTCCTGCTGATGAGGGTGTTACAGGTTTGCAGTTCGTTGACGAGGTTAAGGGTGGTAATGTGCCTAAGGAGTACATTCCAGCTGTTCAGAAGGGCTTTGAGTCAGCTATGGCAAACGGTGCTTTGGCAGGTTACACTATCGACTCAATGAAGGTTACTTTGAAGGATGGTTCGTTCCACCCAGTTGACTCTGATCAGCTTTCATTCGAGATTTGCGCTCGTAACGGTTTCCGTCAGTCAGCTCCTAAGGCTGGTTCAGTGATTATGGAGCCTATGATGAACGTTGAGGTTGTTACTCCAGAGGAGAGTATGGGTGATATCATCGGCGACTTGAACAAGCGTCGTGGTCAGATCCAGGGTATGGAGTCTAAGGGTACAGCTCGCGTTGTTAAGGCTCGCGTACCACTTTCAGAGATGTTCGGTTATGTAACTGTATTGCGTACCATTTCATCTGGTCGTGCAACATCATCAATGGAGTTCTCTCACTTCGAGGAGGTTCCTGCAAACCTTGCAAAGGAGATCATCGAGAAGTCGAGCGGCAGACGTAAGGATTTAGAGTAAAAAACAGGAGATTAGATATGAATCAGAAAATTAGAATCAAGTTGAAGTCTTTCGACCACAACCTCGTTGATAAGTCAGCTGAGAAGATCGTTAAGACTGTGAAGGCTACCGATGCTATGGTTAGCGGTCCAGTGCCCCTTCCAACGCGCAAGCAGATTTTCACTGTTAACCGTTCAACCTTCGTAAACAAGAAGGCTCGTGAGCAGTTCCAGTTCTGCACTTACAAGCGTATCATCGATATCTACTCATCAACTCCTAAGACTATCGATGCTTTGATGAAGCTCGAGTTGCCTTCAGGTGTAGAGGTAGAGATCAAGGTTTGATAAACTTTCGTTCGGGTATGGGCAGCCCCGAAAGGGGATGCCCCGCTGCCGAACAACCCCTATAAATATATAGGTATATAAAATTCACTATTAACAAACAAACGTAATTCGACAGTACAATGTCAGGACTAATTGGAAAGAAAATCGGAATGACTTCCGTTTACAGTGCCGAGGGTAAGAACATACCATGCACTGTTATCGAGGCTGGTCCGTGTGTAGTTACGCAAATCAAGACCGTTGAGAAGGACACTTACGAGGCGGTTCAGGTTGCCTATGACGACAAGAGTGAAAAGCACACCAGCAAGAGTTTGTTAGGTCACTTCAAGAAGGCCGGCGTAACCCCAAAGCGCAAGCTTGTAGAGTTTAAGGGTATGCCAGAGGTGAACCTTGGCGATAGCCTCACAGTTGAGATGTTCTCAGAGGAGGACTGGGTAGACGTAACAGGTATCTCTAAGGGTAAGGGCTTCCAGGGTGTAGTTAAGCGTCACGGTTTCGGTGGTGTAGGTGGTCAGACTCACGGTCAGCACAACCGCCAGCGTAAGCCAGGTTCGCTTGGTGCATCATCTTATCCATCACGCGTTTTCCCTGGTAAGCGTCTTCCAGGTCAGATGGGTGGTGAGACAGTTAAGGTTCTCAACCTTAAGGTCGTAAAGGTAATTCCCGAGAACAACCTCATCTTGGTGAAGGGTTCTGTTCCGGGTGCAAAGGGTTCTTATTTAACAATTGAGAAGTAGTATGGAATTAGCTGTATTAAACACATTAGGACAGGAGACTGGTCGTAAGGTAGTTCTTTCAGACGCAGTTTTCGGCGTGGAGGCTAATGACCACGCTATCTACCTCGACGTTAAGCAGTTCTTGGCTGATCAGCGTCAGGGTACTCACAAGGC
>JAGBYI010000089.1 GCA_017628845.1 Bacteroidaceae bacterium | reverse complement strand
GCTTGAGCGCAGCTTCCGCGAGTGTGGCGCGGGTCGCTCGGTGCTGATTGACAAGGACAACCGGCTTGTGGGTGGCAACAAGGCGCAGAAGGGCTTCAAGGCTGCGGGCAAGAAGAAGGTTATCATCGTGGACAGCGATGCCGACACGCTGGTGGCGGTGCGACGCAAGGACGTAAGTCTTGACTCTGCCGAGGGCCGCAAGATGGCGTATCTGGACAATCTGACGACGCAGGTGAACCTGACGTGGGACCAGACGGAACTCCAGGCGGTGCAAGCCGACGTGGAGGGCTTCGACATCGCTGACTTCGGCTTCGACATCGGACTGCCCACGGGCGACCCCGACGAGGCCGACAAGGTGACGGAGGACAACTTCGACGAGCAGAAGGAGCCAGTGGAAACCATCTGTCAGCCGGGCGACCTCTGGCAGCTGGGCAACCACCGACTGATGTGCGGCGACAGCACCAAGAAGGAGGACGTGGCAAAGCTGATGCAAGGCGAACTCGCCCACCTATGGCTGACCGACCCACCCTACAACGTGGCAATAGAGAACAGCCAGGGCATGACCATCGCCAACGACAGCATGGGCAACGACGAGTTCCGCGAGTTCTTGCGCAACGCCTTCGGAGCGGCCTACCCCGTTCTCGACAACGGATGCCCCTTCTACATTTGGTTTGCCAGCAGGGAGCACATCAACTTCGAGGGTGCGCTGAACGACGTAGGACTGCGAGTGCGACAGGAACTGATATGGAACAAGAACGCACTCATCCTCGGACGCAGCCACTACCACTGGAAGCACGAACCCTGCCTCTACGGATGGAAGGGCGACAGCTGCCGATACTTCATCGACGTGCGCAACCGAACCACTGTATGGGAGGACGGCGAGGAACTGAACATCGACAAGATGAAAGCAGCCGAGATGAAGAAACTCCTCCACGATATACTCGACAACCGCATACCGACCACCGTCATCAACTGCAACAAGCCAACAAAGGACGCAGACCACCCGACCATGAAACCCGTGCGGCTCTTCGGCTACCAGATGGCAAACAGCAGCCGACCGGGTGACATCATCCTCGACAGCTTCGGAGGCTCGGGCACCACCATCGTGGCAGCGGAGCAACTGGGACGCAAGGCGCGACTGATGGAGTACGACCCACACTACAGCGACGTCATCATCGCCCGTTGGGAGAAGCTGACGGGGCAGAAGGCGGTGAAACTTAATTTATAAACCCATTAAACAAGTAACACATCATGTTTGAAAAAGTGAACGCTGGCCATCCTGATAAGATGGCCGACCGACTGGCAGGTGCCGTCGTGGACTTAGTGTATGAACGTGCCGGAGGGCTGACGAAGGCGAACCCCCGCGTGGCCTGCGAGGTGATGGCGGGGCACGGCAGGGTGGACGTGCAGATAGAGACGAGCCTTGGCCGACTGGACTTGAGGGCTGACGACCTCGACCCGCTGATTCACCGGCTGTTCGGTGAGCGCGTGGAGGGCAATGTGCTTATCGCGCCACAGGATGCTCACCTCTCGGACAACCAGACGCGCGGCCTGCGCTGTGGCGACAACGGCATCTTCCGAGGCTGTCCGCCAACGGAGGAGCAACGGGTGCTGACGGCCATCGCCGCGACGATCTATGGCACCATCCCCTACGACGGCAAGTACATCATCGAGCAGCGCGACGGGCAGTGGGACTTGACCGTCTGCCAAAGCCACCTGAGCCGCGAGCAGGAACCGGAACTGCGGCAGATGCTGAAAGAGGCATACAACGTGCACCTGCCCATCATCAACCCCCTGGGCCCGTGGACGGGTGGCATCGACGTGGATTGTGGTTGCACGAACCGCAAGCTGGGCTCGGACATGGGCGACGGTGTGACGGGCGGCGGACTGATGGGCAAGGACTTGTCGAAGGCGGACGTGAGCGTGAACATCGTGTGCTTTCTGAAAGCGGTGGCATCGGGGCAGGTGGTGACGGCCATCTGCTCGATAGGCGACGAGGACGTGACGTTCACCTACGCCGACGGCAGGAGGGAGACGGAACGCTTTGCCGACATCGTGGAGCAGGCGCGGCTGTATATTTTGACCGATTGCGGCGGGTCTTTTGAGCGGTTCGCTGAATGGGGTCTTATCAGACCTCTCGCAACAAAGTAAACCCCCGACCCGACTTAACCCGAAGCGAGCTTCACCTTAACCTGAAGCCAGCTTCAAGTTAACTTAAACCTCGGTAAACCCAAAACATGAAAACGAGCGATAGGTAGTGAACAGTAATTTATAAGTTTAACGTTTAAAAAATAACATCATGGCGAAAGTAAAATATCGCATCCGTGAGTTTAAGCCCACTCAGAACCAGACGGGCGGTCACAGCTTCTTCGCAGAGGCTGTAGTTGACAACATCATCACGAACAAGGAACT
>JAGBYI010000088.1 GCA_017628845.1 Bacteroidaceae bacterium | reverse complement strand
TTGCCTGTAAACACTGACTCCCCTTTCTGAAGAGTTCTTGTGAAACGGATTCCTGACTCTGTAAATCCCACTTCGGAATACTCCGCACGCCAATCGCCCTCAGGCTTGAACGGAAAGTCCAGCTGACGGTCCAACCCGGTCTGCAGGAGACCCAGAGTATAAAAATTGTGATTATACACATTGCCGTCCAGTGGCTTCCTGCCAGTATTCTTCAAGCTATGCCTTATGACGAAGGAGTTCTCGCCGGTAATGACGATTTCCTTGATGTATTCGTATGCATACCCGCTGTCATGGCTAATGAAATGACCGAACACGACGGAATCATCTGTAACGCAAAGTGTCCTGCGGCCGGGATCCAGAATATTATGCAGCTTGAATCTGTCATACTCCCCTTCCATCTTCTCCAGCAATCCGACTCCTATCTTAAGGAAGGCACCTCCGGGAGCCGCATCGGAAAGACCGATCGGACTGAACTCTTCGGCAGGACCGCAGACAGCATCGTGCATGGTCGGAGAGTAGTTTTCGAACCACTCCTCTGCATAGTTGCAGCCCTTGTATTCTATGCTCGCGAACACACCGGCCCAGTCAAAACGGGTACCACGATAATAACCCTTCTCGCCATCGGGAGCGTGAAGGGTTATCTTTAGTGTATTGTTAGAAATTGAAAACATTGTCGTGGCAGATAATAGATTAACTATCAACAATTTAACGATTGATTATCCTCATTTTTAACAGGATAACCATCATGTAATTCATTAACTGCAAGGGACTTACGTGCCACGCCCTTTTACAGTCGAGTTGGGAATTCCGCTATGCGGAGGGTCGTGCAGCCGTATGGGATAAGTTCTATCCACACTTCCTCTCCTGTATCGTCTCCGTCTTCGCGGTAATATGCGATCGGACCTGTGGAGCCGTTATACTCCTTCCATGGCTTGATGACCACAGCCTTCGCCCTGATGGTCACAGGAGCGTTTTCAAGGTTCCATGGATACAGGCCTGCATCGGAGCGGACCTCGACCTTGAAGTTCTCTAGCATAAGCTCCGGAGTCATGTCCTTGAGACGGAATCCGTAGTTCCAAGGAGTGTCAGACACGCATGTATAGTAGTATGGGCCATATTTGCCCTCGTATGATGGCTCGAATTCATGCTTCTCCCACTTCTCCTCCATCCTGAGGGCATATACGAGCGGACCACGCTCTACGACAGTCGCACCGTCATACCAGTGACTGATGCGCACTTCCATAGGGAAGGTCATTGTCACGACATCGCCCTTTGCCCATTCACGGGAAATGCGGACAGTCTCCCCTGCCTTCGAAACACAGTTGACATTGACACCGTTCACCTTCACCTCAGCCTCCGGACACCACTCCGGCACACGGAAATAAAGCGGGAATTCCGCCTTCTTTACTTTGCGCGCAGTAAAGTCTACAGTCACCTGAACAGTCTCATCGAAAGGATAGAAAGTCTCCTGCTTAAGCGACACCTCAACCCCGCCAGCAACCTTAGCAGTGACAGTCGAAGGCGCATATACAAATGCCGCAAGACCGCCGTCCGCGCTGGCGTACCAGAGATTCTGGGTAAACTTAGGCCAGCCCTGATGCATGTTGCAAGTGCAGCATGGGTAGCCGTTCAGGACACCGAAAAGGTTATCGTTATCCTCATGCTGAGTCACGAAGTTTCTCCACTCGCGCGAGCATGCGATCTGGTTGGTCTGCTGGTAGTATTGGCGTCCGTCGTATGCATCGGTCGACTGGGTCGGAAGAGCGTTATAGGCTACGCGCTCCAGATGATCCGCCCACTGGAGGTTACCGGTCGCCTGAAGCATTTCTTCCAAAGAGTACATCATCTCCACAGCGGTGCAAAGCTCTGATCCGCGGGTAGGGTCACCGAAATGAACCTGCTCGTCTCCTGCCCAAAGTCCGGTAGGGAGTCCGAAGGTCTGGCGCATGATCTTGAGGGCATTATCCGGTGCATTCAGATCCTTCGGATCCTGCGACCTCTGCCACCAGATTATAGGCTCCTTGAAGCCGTGGGCAAGGTTCACGGTATG
>JAGBYI010000087.1 GCA_017628845.1 Bacteroidaceae bacterium | reverse complement strand
TTCTCGCTTGTAGGGACGCCCGTATACCACGAGGAACTTATTCCCGGACGCTGCACGCAGCGTCCCTACTTTCTTCTCATCGTTCATCGTTAAACGTTAAACATTAATCGTTAATCTTTCATCGTTAAACGTTAAACATTAATCGTTAATCTTTCAACGTTAATCGTTAAACATTAAACGTTATTCGCAAGCTCATCAAGCTTCGCAAGTCAACGTTCAGTCTCCCAGGTTGGAGGTTACTCTATGTTCGTGCCGCCTTCGCCCTCGTCATCGGGATCCTCCTCTGGGGTCTCTGTGCCAGGCTGTATGGTTGCCAGGGCGTTCAGTCGTTCACGCTCTGCCTTGCGTGCCTCGCTCTGCGCCTCGCGGGTACCAACGAAGGTGAACTGTGCCTCCTTTATCAGGTCGCGGAGTTCAGGGCTGGGTTCCCATTTCACCTTCACCTGCTTTATCAGGCTTGTGTGGAACTCCTCGGCGTTTGGAGCAGCCTTGCTGACCAGAGAAACCGAGAAAGCACCCAGGTCGCCCAGTGCCACCTTGTTGCCCAGCAGAAGCTGTTCGCGTATGCAGCTGCTCAGTTGTGTTGCCACTGCCATCACGTCGCCCTTGTCGTACTTGCTGCCATGGCTGGTCATGTGCTTTGCCATGGCGTTCAGGTCCATTACCCTGTTGTACTGTGCCATGGGGAAGGTCTTGTTGCCCTGTTCGGGTTCGCCGGGCTGGTTGTGTCTCAGAACCAAAGAATAAGGTATTGCCATAATATGATCTGTTCCGCTCCCCTGTGAATGTTTGTTTGTGTCTGCCGGAGGTGGGGAGTGGAACCGAGATTTACTCCGGCAGGGGTTTGAAGAATGTTTTGTTGCTTGGTTGGGGCAGGCCTGTTCCCTTTTCGCAATGCAAAGATACGGTAGAGCAGGGAGCGAAATCAAGTATATTTATGTGCGCGTTGCGTTTGCGTCGTGTATACGTCGGAAAGTAATGTGTAGTGTTCATCCGAGGTGCTTTTTCGTCCTCTTTGTGTTGTGTTTTGGACGTCTTTTGTTGGTCTTTGGCAGGGCATTCGGCATGGATTTAGGAAAAATACGGCAGTTAAGCATAAAAAACACGTTAATTTGTTGGTGGTTAGGCGATAAATCTCTAATTTTGTCCCGATAAAAGCATAGTGTGGTAGCGACCGCACGTCATTGTGCCCTCTCCTATACCTTATTATATATATAAGGGGTGAACAGCGGAGCATTCCATATGTGCCAGGGGGCAGGTTCAGGCAACATGCACTGATACAAAGAACTAAATACTATAAACTAAAACTAAATTTTTTATGAGAAAACTTTTACTTACGCTTGCCGTACTGTGTGGTACGGTGAGTGGTTGGGCGCAAAGCGCAGTAATGCCTACAGTCTCCGACGCACCCACAAATGAGGGATGGGCAGCAAACACCACATGGTACACCATTAAGACGGGGGGTGGTCATTACCTCAAAAGCAATGTCAAAGATGAAGACGGCAACCTCAAACTAACCAATACCGAATGGTCTGATGCAGCTGAAGCACTTTGGTGTATCGTTGGCAATGGCAATGACGGTTATCAATTTTACAACAAGGCCAAAGGTACGACTTTTGTTCTCGGCACAACAGGAAGCGAAGACAGAGCTCGTGCTTCATTTGTTGACAAAACAGCAGTAGGTGCGAACACCATTAATTATTTCTTCCAAGCATCTAATAAATCTGGTTACTGGTGCGTAAGGATGAATAGCGAGGGAAATAATTACTGGAATAACAGAGATGGCTATTTGGCTTTATGGAATAATTCTTCCGCAGTTACCGGATGGAATAATCAGGGCGATGACGGTTCTGCTTTGTTTTTTGAAGCCGTTATGGACTATGCAGAGGTTAAAGAAATATCAGATCTGAGCAATACCAAGGCCTATTTCCTGAGAAGTTCCAGAGGTAACATAATATACAACTCGGGAACTCCCAATCAGTTAGCATCTTCCGTATTCTATAAGAGTATTTCCTGCGTTTCTGAAGCAGCACAGTGGGCAATATACAAACATAACGACAAGTACTATTTCTACAATCTGGCTGCCAAGAAATTCATTGGTCAGGAAAAAAAAGAAGGAGCGGTAGTTCCCTTAACCAAACGTCCGTTTTTTGACGTACAAATAGTAAATAGCACCAAGAATGGTTATCCATTCATCATGTCAACAGACAACTATGGAACCATCAATCATTATAATCATCAGCAAGCCCCTGGCATTGCAAATTGGAGGGGAGAAAATGTTGGAGGAAGCATAACCAAAACTGCTGACGATGGCAGCGCACATAAAATCATGGAAGTGCGCGACTTGACTGAGGAGGAAATAGCAGCTATCGAGGCTACCTTCGAAACCGTCAAATTACCCCAGTCTGGCACAGAATATGTTCTTTATGATGCTGTTCATAAGGTATTCCTGGACATCAACAACCTTGCCGTAGCACCAGAGCAAGCAGAATGCACTGAATTGGCAAAACTGAATAGCGAAAAGCAGTCTCTGTACATTACCCCAACTAACTTTTCATGGAAGATACACACTGAGTCAGTTGGTGGCAAATACCTTGGACAATATACCAATGCCAACCAATGGAACTCAAGAGTGCACAATGATCTTGGCAGTTTTTCATGGGATGCACGCCCGATAGAAGAGGGGGACGAAGTCTTCTACGCATTGGAAAACATCAGCGGCACAGAGAACGGATACCTCGGCACAACGAAACTTGCCGATGGCCAGGCATTGTTTGTCAACCAAGGTGCAGGCTCTAATCAGCTGAAACTGAAGTTATGGGAAGCAACCCTCGTTTATAAGGTAGAGGCAACACATGGAATAGGTACAGTGTTATACAATGGTACCAGATATGTTAACGGAGACTACATCTTTGCTGATGAAGAAATCACAGCAGAGGATGTAACTCTTATTGATGTTATCGGATACACCCATACAGTCAGTGTCGAAAACAATGTAATTTCTGCCATATACACTCAGGAATTCGATCCCAACAATCTTAAAGTTCTGCTGAAGAACAAACAGCATAACAGATTCTTGGGTGTGAACTTTGTAGGAGGAGAATTGGATAATGACCCCGTGCCTACTACTCATAAATTCTCTGGCAATTCTGAATCTGATTATAGAAATTGTTGGGAATTACAGTTGACAACCTATGAGTCAAATGGTTCTTCTCTCCCTTGCTTTGTCTTGTATAATTCATACTATGACTGGTATGCAGGTAAGATTGCTGGACGTAACACACCAATTGACGTCGTTAAGTCTATTGGTGATGCAGGCAGGTTTGATGTTGATTGCGTTGAGGAAACTGTAGATAATGAGACAGTGAAGGTACTTACTTTTAGGTGCTTGAACAAGACTACAACCAATGAGTACTGGTACTTGCATATGGTGGACTGGAGTAATTATGGTGTCGTTGACTGGAACTATGATGAAGCCGCCTCTAAATGGTATATGACAGAGGTGACAGACGAAATGATAGCAGACTGGAATGACCAGGTAAAACTGGATATGGCTCTGTTCAAGGAATATTGCGATGCTATGGTTCGTCCTGGCATAGGTTACTATGGCGGTTTGACGGATGAGCAGATAAACATTATAAAAAATATAGAAGTAGGTGATGAGGGTATTGATATAAACAAGGCAAGAGAGTGCCTGTATGCTATGTACTATCAAACACTTCTTGTTTTGAACCCACCTACAGTTGGTTTCTATTATATCAAGAGCATGAATAGTGAAGATCCCAATAAGAATGGTAAATATATCCAGTTGAAGGCTGATTTGTCAGGAATGGAAGAGGTTGCAGAGGCTACCTCAAAGAGTATTATCTACATTAATGAAAATAATAATTTATTGCATTATACAATTGGTCGATATCAAAATGGCTATGCTGCTCCTGCTGTAGTTGGTTCTACTGCTGATACATGGCAGATATCAGAAAATCCCAAGGTCAAGGGTGCTTACTCTTTAAAGTCAAGTAGTGTAAGCAATTGGCTTTCTGATTGGGGAGGTATTGGCGGAGGTCAAAATAGCACGTATGAGGCTTGGACATTTGAACCAGTAGAGTCACTTCCCGTTACTATCAGCGCAGCAGGTTATGCAACATTCTACTGCCCCGTAGCAGTTAATTTGCCCGAAGGTGAAGGTTTGACTGCTTACTATGTTGCTTCAACAGATAATGGTAAGGCTCAAATGACTCCGATTACAGATGTTATCCCTGCAAACACCGGTGTTATCCTGCAGGGTGAGGCCAAAACATACGACCTGACTATCGCTGGCGAGGCAGAAAGCGTAACCGAGGCAGAAAGCGTAACCAATAAGTTGAGCGGTACTGTTGCATCCGAGTACATCAGCACACCATCTTATGTTCTCTCTGCACAGGGAACTCCCGCAGTTGTAGGTTTCTATCAAGCTAATTTGAACTTTACCGTAGCAGATAATGGAACAGGCACAAAAGTTACCGAGGGTGGTACACACTTCCTCAACAACGGTTTCAAGGCTTACTTGCCCGCAAATGCAGTTACAACTGCTGATGCTCGCTTCCTCGTCTTCGACTTCGGTGGCACAGAAACCGGCATAGACGAACTGAAAGGTGAAAACGGAAATGTGAAAGCAGAGGTTTACGACCTGGCAGGCCGCCGTGTGCTGAACGCAAAGAAGGGTGTCTTCGTTGTGAATGGTAAGGTGATAGTGAAGTAATATAATAAAAGAAAGCAAAAGCAATGAAAAAGACATATATCGCTCCCTCAGTGGAGGTAATAAAGGTTGGTGCCATCAGCATGCTGGCAACAAGCATGGAAATTAACAATACCACAGAAGTTGACACCAGTGTAGATGGTGGTCAGCTTGGCCGTGAGGACAACACCCCCGGTTCTCCCAACCTGTGGGAACAGGGCTGGTAAAACGTACATAGCATTCTCGTAGGAATCCTTACGGAGTGCATCATAGACATACAACCGCCGTGGCATTGCGCCATGGCGGTTGTTGTTTATGCAGGTGGGGTGTTTGGGGGCCTCCCGAGTCCGGACCTCTGCCCTCCCGAGGACCGAGGCGAAAGAACCGGGAACTCTCGGGTCGGTCCTCGGGAGGACGATTTGAGGGGGACGGAAAAGTGAAAGGTGAAAGGTGAAAACGGAAAACTATCTATCCACCCCCTCCGTCGCTTTGCTCCTCGTCCACCCTGTCTCAGGGGGACAGTTGGGAAATCGGAAAACTGGTTCAAGGCGGAGTGGTTAGAAATGAGTAGTGGGGAGTGAGTAGTGAGTAGTGGGGAGTGAGTAGTGAGTAAATGGGGAGGGGAGAAGGGTGGGGAGTTTTGTGGGGGAAAGGTTTGGGGGTGTGGGAATAAAAGGGTATATTTGTGGGGAGAAATGGAACTTCCGGGTCCTTTCGGGACGTTAGTGTCTTGGGGTCCGACAAATACAGAAATGACTATGAACAGAGAGGAACAAAAAGAAATGCTTGACCTGTTGGAGCAGGCAGGGTGGCAACCAATGCCGTGCGATACACTGGTACCTTGTTTTGAGAACGAAGTGATAGCCGGTATCCCTACAATGCCTGGCGATATAGCCTGGGACGAGAATGTAATGATGTCCAGTGAACTTGCAGAACTGGAAAGGGTGTACTACGTCAGGGTGAAGGGCGATTCCATGAAGGATGCCGGCATACTGGCAGGCGACAGGGTGCAGCTGTGCATGGACGGTATCTTTGGCGATGGCGACATAGTGGTGGCCTCCATAGATGGCGAGATGACACTGAAAACCTTCTACCGCGACGAGCACGGACGCTCTTGGCTTGTCCCCTTCAACGAGAACTATTCTCCCATCCTGCTTCAGGAGGATATGGGAGTGAAGATTGTGGGCAGGGTGGATGCCCTGATGCGCAAGACACCACGCCGTCCGCATGCCGAGGTGGAGCGTATCATGCGCAAGGCTCGCGAAGAGGGTGCTATGGCAGAACTGCGAGACCCGACAGACATCATAGCAGACGTGGCGTCCATGGTAAAGTGCAAGCGCCAGTGGTATGCCGTGTACAGGGCATTGGTGGATATGGAACTGATAGGGTGGGAGATGTTTGCCACCTTTGTGGACATGGTGGCGGAGTGCGTGCCCCAGCATCCTCATCTGCCTTCGCTGGATTCCATGCGGCGCTCTGCCGTGCAGAGCTTCTGCCGCCCCGTGAGCAAGTGGGATGCAAACTATGCTCCGGTGGCAGGAAAGAGATTTGAGGAGTATGTGAGGATAGCGAAGAGGACGGTGGAAGTGGGAAGAGCGGGGAGGAGATAGGAAACCCTAGGAAGCCCTAGGAAGCCCTAGGAAGTCCTAGGAAGAGATAGGATAAAGTATTTTGCTTTTAAAAAACAGTTTATTATGGAGTACAATACGAAGGGGGCGGTGCTGAAGAAGCCGGTGGTTTGGAAAAACCTATACTTCTACCGCAAGAGCGATGCTATATATCAGCTTACGGTGAGTTTCTGCAAGCGTTTTCTTCCTGCCCACGGAGACCGTACCGTGGACCAGATGGTACAGGCTGCCCGTTCGGGGAAACAGAATATCATAGAGGGCAGCGAGGATGGCATGACCAGTTCCGAGATGGAGATAAAGCTGCTGAACGTGGCTCGTGGCAGTTTGCAGGAGCTTAGGGAGGATTATCTGGATTACATAAATACCCGCCACTTGTGCCTTTGGCCTGCCGATAGCGAAAGGCAGATACGATTGAGGGATTTTTGCCACTCGCACAACGATTTCCAGGATTATGCTCCACTGGCAGAGAGGATGAGCGACGAGGAGTTTGCCAACCTGCTGCTGACGCTGTGCCACCAAACGGACAGGATGATGTGCGCCTACGTGGAGAAGCTGGAGCAGCGCTTTGTTACCGAAGGTGGCATAAAAGAGCGCATGCATGCTGCACGCACCGGATACCGCATGTCGCAGGATGAGCATATGGCCCGGCTGGAGGAAGAGAACCGCAGCCTCAAAGCCGAGGTGGAGAGGCTGAGGAGGAGGGTGGAGGAGCTGGAAGGGGCGAGGAGGAGATAGGAGGTCCTAGGAAGTTCTAGGAAGCCCTAGGAAACCCTAGGAAGAGCTAGGAAACCATAGGAAGACCTAGGATATCCTAGGAAAACCTAGGAGGTCCTATAAAAAAATGCTGGGATTATGTCTTTTCCTGATTTCAGTAGACGTTTTTTTGCTTCATTAGCTGAAAAGATTTACACCTTTTCTCTATCCATACTGTTGATGTTTACGGTATCCTTGATTCCATGCTGTTGTTGTTGACACTTTCGCTCAGATGGGAC
>JAGBYI010000086.1 GCA_017628845.1 Bacteroidaceae bacterium | reverse complement strand
TTCTTGAACTGCTCGTCCACCAGTTCGAAACTGGTCTTCTGGCTCTGGCACTTTGTCTGTGCCGCAATGAACCTTGCCTGTCCGCTAACGGAATTCAGGTGGAACTGCTGTATGCTGCTTGACAGGGCGTGCTTCTTGTCCTCCAGGTCCAGCTGTGCGGTGGTCTTCTGCAAGAGTGCCTTCTGCTTGTTGGTGCTTGTGCGGCGCTGGTCCCAGATGGGCACGCTCAGGCTCACCGAGGCACTCATGTTCAGGTTGTTCTTCATCTGCTTGCCCACCTCGCTTGAACTTGCCGTGTTGTGGCTGTCCGAGATGCCGGCATTCAGGCCTATGGTGGGGTAGTATCCGCGCTTGGCAATGTTGTACTGCAATTCGGCACTCTCTATGCTCTTTTCAGCGCTTCGTATCTCGGGGCGTGAGAGCAGTGCCTGGGCATACACCGCCTCGGCTGCTGGGATTATCTCCGAAGAGATGGCCTCGTCCGCTGGCACCTCGCCCGTAACGTCAAACTCGGCGCTCATGTCCAGTTGCAGGAGGTTCTTCAGCTGGCGCTTGAAGTTCAGCACCTGTGTGCCGCTGTTCACCACATCGTACTGTGCGCTACCCAGCTGTGCCTCCAGCTGAGCCAGGTCGGCCTTGGACATCTGTCCCTCCTTGTAGAGTTCCACGCCACGGTCGTACTGCTCCTTGGCGGTCTTTGCCAGCGACTGGTTCACCTTCTGTGCCTCCAGGGTGTACATTATCTGCACGTAGAGCTGCACTATCTGCTCCTGGATGTTCAGTTCGCTCGCTTCGGTGCTCAGTTCGCTAATCTCGTTGGCCACCTCCTGCGCCTTCACGTTCTTGTGGTTGATGCCGCCGTTCCACACCGTCCAGTTCATGTTTATGCTATACGAACTGCTCACGGTGGTGTTGGGTGTGGTTACGATCTCGCCGTCCACGTCGCGGTAGGTGTCTGCATCCTGTCCGGGTCGGTAGCTGACGCCATGGTTGGTGCTGAAACTGAGCGAGGGCCACAGTACGCTCTTGTTTTGCTTCAGGGTAGCCTCGCCGCTTTCCTCGCTGACACGGTTCTTGCGGATGGTGATGTTGTTCTGCAACGCATGCTGGATGCAGTCGCGCAGTGTCCAAGGCTCTGCCCATGCTCCCAGGGAGCACATCATGAGCAGGGCAAATGCTGTTCTTTTCTTCATTTGTTTAATATGAAAATGTCGTTATATGTTTTTCTGCACAAAGTTACAAAAATTATTCATTCCGTATGCGCATAACTCATTATTTTGACATGCGGGACGGTCTTTGGTTTCGTTCGTTAACATTTTTTAGGACAAAGGACGTTTTGTCATGTGCATAAACTTTGTACCTTTGTCAATATATAACCTCAAAACAATAGATAGTATTTAGGATATGTTCAGTGGTATTGTAGAAGAAACCGCCTGCGTTGTGGGCATTGTTCACGACCAGGACAATGTGCATCTTACCTTTTCGTGTTCGTTTGTCGATGAACTCAGTATAGACCAAAGTGTGGCACATAATGGCGTATGCCTCACGGTGGTCAGCATTCAAGACGGCACATACACCGTTACAGCCATGCGCGAGACCTTGGAGTGCACCAACATTGGCCTGCTCTCCGTGGGTGACGAAGTGAATGTGGAGCGTAGCATGCTCATGAACGGCCGCCTGGACGGCCACATTGTACAGGGGCATGTTGACCAGACGGCCCGTTGCATTGCCATCGACGACCAGGAAGGCTCATGGCAGTTCACCTTCCAGTACGAGAGCAGCAAGGACATGGTGCGCCGTGGCTACTTCTGTGTGGACAAGGGCAGCATCACCGTCAACGGTGTCTCCCTCACCGTATGCCGCCCCACGGAAGACACCTTCCAGGTTTGCATCATTCCCTACACCTTTGAGCACACCAACTTCCACACCTTCCAGGTGGGCACAGTTGTAAACCTCGAGTTTGACATCATAGGCAAATATCTTGCCCGCATGAATTCCCTGTTGTAATTCTGTGGAAAAATACAGACACCTCTGCTCTTAACTCCGGGTAGAGGTGTCTGTTTCTTTTTTGTCCTCGTGCCATAACGGGGCTCATTCCCTTGTTTTCTGTAACCATTTGATTACTAATAAGGTGGTATCTTTTCTTAAAGTATCCCTTTTTGTTCTACCGAGGACTTTGCTTTGTCTTCCCGAGGACGAGGGTGAGTCGTCGGGATGTCTCGGCCTTGTCCTCGGGACGTCTTGAGCTTGTCGTCGGGAGGACCACGACGCTTATCCTTTAACCACCATTAAAGGCCTGTCTGTTGTATGGAAAATAAATTACATATCCTACCTCTGCTTGTATTCATTCATCCTATTTTTTATGGGCATGAATATTTCACCTGCAGGCAAATTCCTGTTAGATTGCTCCATAGTGATATAGACATTGTGTCTGCTTCCTTTTTATGTGTATAGACGGTGTCTGCTGGCTGTTAAAGAATGCTAACCAAGCAGCGGAAGTGTTAATAAAAAAAAAAAAAATAGCAAATTTCGGTTAAATACGAGGCCGTCTCGTAGTGCATGCCTAAGGGCTTTCCGAAATTATCCGTATATTTGTAACGGTAACAATTCTATATACACATTATATATATTAATTAATCTTAACAAATAAACACCTAAACAATTAACTTATGAAGATTAAGACTCTTCTTGTCGGGCTTACAATCCCCCTGGCGGGATTTGCCCAGGAATTCAAGGTGGTTGACCAGGAACTGTCCAATCCGGACAACGCCCCTGCACCATGCCACCCAGTGCCTCACAAGCGCCAGATTCTCTGGAACGAGACCGAGTTCTATGCCTTCTTCCACTATGGCATGAACACCTTTACCGGAAGGGAATGGGGTAATGGTGATGAAGCGGAAAGCATCTATGCCCCCAAGGGTATGCCCAACCCCGAGCAGTGGATCACCTCTGTGAAGGCTGCCGGCATGAATGGCGGCATTGCCGTGGTGAAGCATCACGACGGCTTCTGCCTGTGGCCAACGGCTACAACAACGCACAATATTACCGGTGCCGGTTCGGAATACGGTCGTACTGCTAATATTCCCAAGCTGTATGCCGAGGCAAGCCGCAAGCATGGTATGAAGTATGGCTTCTACATCTCTCCATGGGACAGAAACTCTGCACACTACGGCAAGGATACCTACGTGACCGAGGTGTTCCTGAAGCAGTGCGAGGAGCTGGCAGAATATGGCTCTGACCAGTTTGAGATGTGGTTTGACGGTGCCAACGGTGGCGACGGCTACTATGGCGGCGAGGGCGGCAACCGCACCATCGACAACTCCATTTACTACGATACACCCAACCTGCGTACACGTGTACACAAGATTGCCCCCAACTGCGTTTTGTGGGGTGTAGGCGGCGAGGCTCGCTGGATAGGCAACGAGTCAGGCTATGCCGGCAACACCAACTGGGCAACATCCGACTACGGAGGTAGCGGAGTAGGTGAGGAAGGCGATATCAACGGCTGGTTCTGGTTCCCCGGCGAGAGCGATGCCAAGGCAACAAACAACGGCTGGTTCTGGCACCAGGGCGAGACAATGAAGAGCGCTAACCGCCTGTTCCAGATGTATCTGGAGACCGTAGGCCGCAATGCTACCCTCATCCTGAACTGTCCTCCCGACCAGTATGGCGTACTGCCCGAAAACACCGTGAACGAACTGAAGAACCTGGGTAAGATGCTCCACGAGCGTTTGGCTGTTCCTGTACACGGCCTGGACGAGACAACCGCCGCCAAGGACCTGGCAAAGACCGCTACCATCGAGGCAAGCGAGACACGCACCGGTGGCAAGTACGAGGTGGCCAACCTGAACGACGGCGACAAGGAGACCTACTGGGGCACCAACGACGAGAGCCGCTCTGCCACCATCACCCTGACATGGGACGTGGCACAGACAGTTCGCTATCTGGTATTGCAGGAGCCCATCAAGCTAGGTCAGCGCATCAAGGACTTCAAGATTGAGTACACCACTGATGGCAGCAAGTGGACAGAACTCTGTCCTGCTTTGGAGACAACCACCGTTGGCTACAAGAGAATCATACCCCTTAACGGCAAGACAGCCGAAAGTTATGGTAGCGGATACAATGCCAAGCAGCTCCGCATTACCATACTCGACAGCAGAGCATGCCCATTATTGTCTAACCTAAGTGTATATTGATAGCAAGCCATGATAAACAAGAAATTCATATTTTCTGCTTTCGCACTCCTTGCTATGGGCTTGGGTGCATCAGCACAGACAACCATCAGTTTCGAAACTGAGGACTTCAAGAGTATTGGCGTTTACGACCAGTGGTCGGAGAGCCCCTTCCGCACAGGCGCCCT
>JAGBYI010000085.1 GCA_017628845.1 Bacteroidaceae bacterium | reverse complement strand
GGTGGGCTGTGCGCCGGTCTCTACCCAGTACAATGCACGGTCGAATTTCAAATCTACAGTGGCAGGATTGGTGTTGGGGTTGTAGGTACCAATCTTTTCTGTAAACTTACCATCACGTGGTGCTCTTACATCAGCGATCACGATGCTGTAGAAAGCATAGCTCTTACGACCGTGGCGCTGTAAACGAATTTTTGTTGCCATAATGTTTAATTAATGGTTTTATAGGTTTGAAATAATGCAATTAGCTCGTAATTGCGGATGCAAAGATACGTCTTTTTTGTTAAAGAGCATGTATGAATGGATAACAAAAACAATAAACGTGATGATTTTTTATTTGTTAACGGCCATTTTTGTGTGTTTTTTCTGGTTTGTACATACTCAAAATTAATAAAAGGTCACTTCCTGTATGATTTGTGCCTTAACGTGATCGTTCATTTTTCGGGCTATTTCGGTGCGCATCATCAGCAGGTTCTGCCTGAGTGCCGGACTCTTAATCTGCACTCTGAGCACATTGCCGTATATCCTGATATCTCCAGTGTATTGTGCTACTGTAGCTCCCATCACTTCTGGCCAGCTTTTTATCATTCTATGCTGGAGTAGGGGAGTTTCCAAACCTTCTTGTCGCAACCATGCGTCCAGAAGATTTGTGATAGGCACGCTCTTATGTCTTTCCATTATTTGTTTATTATCTCATGAAAGCACCCGTTTTCACAATGGAATAACTTATAGTCCTGGGATGTCAGACTCAATATTTTGTCCAGATGGTCGCGATTTGTGTCGGTTATGAAAGTCTGCCCAAAGGAGGTTCCGCTCACAAGTGACACTATACGTTCTACACGATGTGCGTCCAGACGGTCAAAGATGTCATCCAGCAGGAGTATAGGCCTGGTACCACTACCAGTACGATGCAGGAACTCGTATTGTGCTAGTTTCAGCGCCACAAGCATGGTTTTGTTTTGCCCTTGGCTGCCTTCTCGTCTTATAGGATATCCGTTTATCATCATCTCCAAGTCGTCGCGGTGTATTCCATGCAGGGAGTATCCTACTGCCAAATCCTTATGTCGGTCTTGTTGTATAATCTTTAGTAGAGGTCCTCTTTGGCAATGGCTTATGTAAGACAGTGTTACTTTTTCGTGTTCTTGTGCAATAAGGTCGTAGTAACGTTGGAATATAGGAGTAAATTGCTCTATGTAATCTTTCCTGCGTTGATATATGAATTCGCCTTCTTTGGCCATCTGTTCTTCCCACAAGGCAAGTATTTCTATGTCGCACAGAGGTTCTGATTTTAATAAGGCATTACGCTGTTGAAGAGCTTTGTTGTATCGGGTCAGTGCATCCAGATACGGTAGGTCCATCTGTGAAATTACCACGTCCACGAATCGTCTTCGCTCTTCGCTTCCTCCGGTTATCAGCATGCCGTCTGATGGGGATACTAGTACGATGGGAATAAGTCCTATGTGCTCCGCCAGTCGTTTGTAGGGTTTGCCCTGTCGGCGCATTATCTTCTTTTGTCCGCGTTTCAGCGAGCAATGTATATCTTCCAGAGTGTTGTCTTCGCGCTCGTACAAACCTTTCAGCATGAAGAAGTCCTGGTCGTGCCTAATGCATAGAGAGTCTTGGGTTACTCCGAGGCTTTTGCACAACGACATGAATCGTATGCCATCCAGCAGGTTTGTCTTGCCTTCGCCATTTGTGCCGATAATGCAATTCAAACCAGACGAGAAATCCAGTTCAGCCTCGGCAATATTCTTATAGTTCAGTATGGACAGATGTTTTAGTGTCATATCACTTGCAAAATTAAGTAAAAACGTCCGTATTGCCAAAATATCATCATGCAAATTTCGTCATGTTGGGGAAAAACATTATCTTTGCACCTTGAATAGTTGAAATTACGAATCAAATAAAATAAGATTATAAAACATTATGAGCAAAAAAAACAATGTAGCTCCCGTAAATGAGATTGACGAGACAGTCAAGGCGAGCACCGGTTTCATTGAGAAACACTTAAAGACAGTTGCTGCCGTTATCGGTGGTGTACTTGCCGTTATTATCATCTGCTTGGTAGTTAACCAGTACTACATTCAGCCCAATAATGCCGAGGCTGCCGACAACATTGCTGTAGCGCAACAGC
Organism: Bacteroidaceae bacterium; assembly: GCA_017628845.1. GTDB lineage: Bacteria > Bacteroidota > Bacteroidia > Bacteroidales > Bacteroidaceae > Physcousia. Next base: position 9,661 of record JAGBYI010000085.1, on the reverse strand, counting down.
ATTTCCAGCAGGGAATGTACGAGCAGGCTCTCAATGGCGACGGCACTAATCTCGGTTTCCTGCAAATCAACGAACAGTACGGAGGTACCCCCAGTGGCAACATTGCACGCCTATATGCTGGTCTTTGCTATGCTCATACCGACAGAGCAGAGGAAGCTGTAAAATACCTTGAAGACTATGATCTGTGCGATGACCAGATGGTCAGCAATGCCGCTCTTTCTGCACTGGGCAATGTCTACGCTCAGTTGGGTCAGAATGAGAAGGCTGCAGCCACCCTGTTAAAGGCCGCAAAGCGTGCCAACGGCACCACACTTGCACCTCTTTTCTATCTGCAAGCCGGTCAGATTTACGAGGCTCTGGGCAACAATTCAGAGGCACTGGAGTGCTACGAGACCATTAAGAATGAATATCCTAAGAGCGTTCAGCGTCAGGATATAGATAAATACATTGAACGCGTAAAGTAATAAACTCTCATTTACTCCCTCAATATGGCAAGTGCATTGCATAACCTGAGCAATTACGATACCACGACCGTGCCCGACGGAAATGGTTGGAAAATAGGTATTGTTGTCAGCGAATGGAACGAAGAAGTGACTGGTGCTCTTCTGGATGGTGCATTCAATACCCTGCTAAAGCATGGAGTAAATAAAGAAGACATCATCGTTAGGTTTGTCCCCGGTAGTTTTGAATTGGTTTACGGTTCGGCCGTGATGATAGAGGATACCGATGTGGATGCGGTCATAGCTATAGGTTGTGTGATCCGAGGCGATACCCCTCATTTTGACTACATCTGCCAAGGTACTACTCAGGGGCTTGCGGAGTTAAATCGTTTGGCCGAAGTCCCGGTTATCTATGGTCTCCTTACCTGCAATACTATGCAGCAGGCTCTTGACAGATGTGGTGGAGCACTTGGCAATAAGGGTGATGAATGTGCAATAACTGCCCTAAAGATGATTAAGTTCCGCGAAGATCTATAAAGTTCTAATATATCATAATAATATAATGACGGTGCACCTAAGTGCACCGTTTTTTCTGCCTTGTGCTTGACTATAAGCCAAATTGATAAAAATCCTGATATGCACTAATGAAACCATCTTTTGACATATGACTCGTTGCTTCTCGGTTACAATAGAACCTCTTTGTGCCCTCAAAGCGACAAAACATCTGTTGAATTATATTCGATTTTTTCTCGCAAAGCCTGACTTCAAACGTGTCTGAGTCCGCTCCATTGCCTTTACGAAAAGGTACAAAATAATGTCTATTATCATCATAACGCTATTGGCTGATTTGCATTCAACATTGTCCTCTATTAACATATAATAATATTTTGAAGATATTTTATTCATGTATATCGTGATTATTAAAGTTTTTTTATAACTTTGTCTCGCAATAACCAAAACATTTATTCATATACATTATATATATGTTTAGTGGAATGGTAATGCACAACATAATGTAAAGCGTCATTGATGCTTTGTCTTTTGACCTCTTGAACGTAGGAAATTCAAATGCATGTCAAAGATAATGTCTGAAGTGATTGTTACGGGAATGCATTGATGTACCCCGGAGTGTGCATGCGAGGATAATAGTATCCTCGAGGCACACTTTTGGAAGAAATCGAAATAGCACACGTAGGCAAACACTCTGCTCGTCTTCATGCATGGCTTCCTACGGCCTAAGAGGTGGACGAGCAGAATTGGGAGCCTACGTTTTGTATTGTGTCGTATATTGATAGTATTATCTCAATTACAAGCCAACACTGGGCTTCTGCTGGCATAAATGTTAGGAAAACATGAAAAGTATTAAGTTAACCTTGGCCACAGGTGTAATGGCAATGGCATTTGCAAGTTGTGCAAGTTACACTCAGGATGCCCCGATTATGGGAATCTCAGGTAATTCAATTAACACCTATGTTGCTGCAGACCTTGATTACAAGGGAGCGAAGAAGATTTCTGCCGACGTAGAAACGAAAATTTTGTTTGGTTTTATTCCTCTCTCTCGAAACGGAAACAAACAGTTATCAAATCCTAACCGTTATAGAGGGTTGACCAAACTGCAACGTCAAGCACTATACAGAGCAAAGACAAACAGCAACGTTGATATCGTTTTAGATCCTGAATTCACAACAGAAAAGCACAGCTGGTTCTTCGGTCTTTACAAGACTCGCAAGTGCTCTGTAAAAGGATGGGGTGTTAACATGAAGGGTATTAAAGAGGATACCAATGCAAATTCCAATCCCAACCCAACAAGAGATTTTAACAGCAGTTTTATTTTTAAGTAATTGAACCATATAACCAATCTACTATTCACTCACCACATGGTCATCATTGGTCATGTGGTGATATATTTATTCATCTGTCCAATGAAATACATAGCTTTAGCAATTATCCTTCTTATGCTTGGATGTAAATGTCTGGCTCAAGAGTTTGGATCTACTATACTGCAGAATAGTCCATTCAAGAACACATTTAATTCCTCAAGCGTGGAGGATGCTATATCCGAATTATCCAGTATATATAAAGTAGAAGATGGCAAAGTAACCTTTACCATTATTGTTGATAGTCTGCCCCTCTCATCTTCCGAAATCCTTGATTATGCAAAGGAGTATTTGGAGGAGGTATATCAACATTCAAAATACGAAATAGTACATTTGAATACAGAAAAGTCTTTAGTCATAGGAAGCGGTGAGTTTTTTAATTTTGAACAGTATGCCATATTCCCTAATCAATATAGCTTCACATGCAAGCATTATCTTCGAATAGACACGAAAGAGGGTAGGGCAAGATTGTGTGTATATGCAGATGAATACGATATAAGGAGAACGAACGGAAACATTTATGAACAGAAGGATGTTAAAATAACAGATGTCGCTCCATTAAATCCAGACAATGGCAAGGCCGAGAAAATGTACAAAAAAGCTTTTCTTGCCTTTGCAAGGTTGGTCGTATATACTCTATATGAACTTAGGGACGAATTAAAATCCAAGCAGGAAACTAAGGTAGAAGAATGGTAGAATACACATACTTGACAGACAGATTTACGCTATACAATTGCTAAACCTGTTACATCAATTCATATGTAATAACAATGAAAAGAATAGGAGGCATAGCCAAGGCTTTGGTTGTGCTTCCTTTATTTACGGACCTATGTTGTGCTATATCTTGCCCAGTATACGGTCCATAACCCAGTTTACACTGGTTGCAGAAATGCAGTCCGACGTGCATGTTGCCTTTCCCTGCAGGTGCTTGACTACCTGTTCTATCATGGGTAACTGTACATGCTGAGGATTCTGTATTGCGATTTCCTCGCACCCGTTACTGGTCTGTAATATTATGGGGGTATATGTGAAGACCGAGAAACAGATACGCCCTTTCTCTCCAATGAGTTCTATCTGGTCAGTACGGGCACTTTCGTGTCCCACAAAACACCAACTGCCGCTCCCTGGCATTCCGTCCTGAAAGGCAAAGGAGGCTGAAACCGTATCTTCCGTCTGGTAGAGTCCGCCACGGTTGGCACTGAAACCGCTTACGTACACAATGGGGCCGAAGAACTCCTGCAACAGATCCAGTTGGTGTGGGGCAAGGTCGTAGAAATATCCACCACCGGCAATATCGCGCTGTACACGCCAGGGTAAGTTTGTGCTATTGTAGTCTAAATCGCGTGGAGGTACGGAGAAACGTATCTGTACGTTGATAACCTTGCCAATGGCCCCTTCGGACAGGAGCGAGCGTACCTTGTTGAAGTATGGCAGGTTTCTTCTGTAGTATGCCACGAAGCACGGAACACCTGTCTCTGCACTGATTCTCATTACACGCTGACAGTCCCTATATGATGCCGCCAGTGGTTTTTCAACGTAAACAGGTTTGCCGGCCTTCAGCGCCATTATTGCATATGTGGCATGTGAGGAGGGTGGCGTGGCTATATACACGGCATTGACCTGCGGGTCATTGATTAGTGACTGGGCATCAGTATAGTATCGTGGAATATTATGACGTTCTGCATAGGATGCAGCCTTCTCCTTGCTTCGCGACATTACCGCCACAACACTGCTGCCTTCGACTTGTCCGAAGGCCGGACCGCTTTTTCTTTCCGTTACTTCGCCACATCCAATGAAGCCCCAGTATATGTTTTTCATAATATATGATTTTAGTTAAAGAAGTTCCATGACAATCCGAAATTGATTGTCATGGGATTCATGGGCATGTGCGGAACATAAAACATGTTTCCGGAACCGGCATTGACATGCGCCACGTTGACATAGAATCTGAAGTGTTTCAGGTGTAGGTTGGCGTATGCGTTGATGATGGGGTATCCGCCTATGCTCATGCGCGGATACTTGGCATCCTGGGTGGCAAACATACCTGTAGCCGGGAAATAATCAGGCGCATAGTATTTGGTGAAGAACCGTATGTCACCGCCTAATTGCACGCGCAACACCTTTGCTATTCGGAAGTTCAGGTAGATGTTGGAGTATATGTTTATTGCAGGAAGTGGCAGTGCGTCTTCGTTGGTGCTATATTGGAAAGTAACTTCGTTCTCCCAACCGAATATCTTCCATATAAGATCCTGAGAAATGGCTGCCGTGAACACTTGTATGCTACCGTCACTCTGGCGGACATCTACGCTGTGTGTGTAGTCTCCCGGAACAGTACTTTCTGGCGATGCTCCTTCCTTAAGTGTATTGTTCATTGCCAAATAGGTGTAATTGGTAAGGTTCTCCCAACCGAAACGCAATTTGGTTCGTGTACGGTCATACCTTATCTCACCCTGTATGCCGGTGCGGAACTGTTGTGAAAGGTTGTTGTTGTTCCAATGTATATAGGCGTTGCGATAGTTGCGCAGCAGATATGTAGGCTTTTCGTTATGAATATTGGCTCGCACAGTAACAGTGGCTGTATCCTTCCTGCCAAGGCGGAAGTTTAGGTCACCCTGAGCCTGTATGTTGAAATCACCGACGTTCTGACCAACCAAGCAAAAGTCTCCGTTTATGTTGTAGTGAACAGCCTTGCCTTTTGTCTTGCTTATTTCCGCTCCGATGAGTACTTCATGCTCTACGTCTGCTGACAGGTATGATGTATCTGGCAGATGTGTGGGCAATTCATAGCGTCTGTATTCGTGTGTGGCAAAGAAGGTCATGCCCATCTTCACCCATTTCCTGAATCCCTCGTTCATTGAAAGTCCCACGGTGTTACGTATGCTTGTCAGATGGGTGTTGTCTTCTATATTGCCGGATTTTCCCCAGTACTGGTTGGTGTAGTATCCGGAGTTCTTGCCTTGGTCGTAGAAGGTATGATTCATGTGCCTGTACTGGAAGGTATGAATGATGCTTGCCACCGGCACGAATTCCATGGGAACTACAAGTTCGCGCTCCCATTTTGCCTTGAGCGAGTCTATCGCTATTTGTTTGGCTATACTGTCTGTAGAAAGAACCACGCGTACAGAGTCTTCAAGCCCCTCCAGTAGTTCCGTGTCAGAAGGCGGCTGGGGCTTGAGCGAATCCGGAAGTTCCACTTCACGGTCATATCCCATGTTATAGCGGTGGGTGAGATAGTATGTTTCGTCGTCGTTCTTGTTCCAGGTTGAGGTTATGTTTACCGGTATGTCCTTGGTGCCGAACTTTTGCTGGTACAGCCATGGCTGTGTAATATAGGTATCCGAAACCAGTCCTCCATTTTCTGCATTCTTCAAATGATTGGAGTTTATGAAGGCATGCATGCTGTATCGTTCGCCTCTATAATAACCATATATAATAGCACCGAACTGGCTGTTCTGTTGGTTCTGATAATAACCTCGGGCATAGTTGTAGTCCAGTTTGAACCCAACACCAGAGATCTTGTTTATGTTTGTAGCAAAGTTTCCCCTTACACGTTCTTCGCCCTCCTGCTTGTCCCATGTGGTATGGTACGCCAGATTTGTAATTGGACTTTTGGTGTTTGTGAAAAGGAATTCGGCCACACCTTCGCGGAAATAATCCAAGGGATTCAGGAAGATGAAATCCCGGTCTCCCTTTCTGTCCATAAATATTCTGGAGAGTCGTGGAGAACCAGTATTGCCGGTATGCGAAAAGTTTCCCGTCATGCCCTCCTGCAATTTCCAGTTCTGAAAGTTGTGTACAGCAGTATCGGTATTCTCTGCCGGAATTACTGTTCCCAGTCTTGGGTCTATTTTCCACTGGAATACTCCAATAGGCAATGGTATTTTCTTGCCACGCGTGGTATCTCGTCCCCAGGATGTGGAGTTGCTGCCGCTTCTTCCGTTCTTATCCTTTAATGTGAAACCATCGCTTTGGGCTGATACAGAAAATCGGGCCCACGAAGGTAGGCCCAATATTGTCAGCAGTGCTGTTATTGTCAGTAGTCTTCTCAATGTCTGTTATAGTATGGGGTGGGGGGACTGTTGCTATTACCTTAGTATCCTGATAATAATCTCGGCAAACTTGAACAGCATGCCAATGCCAACCAGGATTATGCCGTTCACATGGTTCTCTTCGGAAGAGAAGTAGGTTACCAGTCCGCATGTTGCCAATATAAGGAAGACATTGTTCAATATACGGCGTACGCGGTCTTTCCATTCTCCAGAACCGTTGCGTTTTGCCCTGATGCGTTCAACCTGTTCTTCCAGGCTCAAATCTTCTTTAGACATGTGCAGGATACTCTATTCTTATTCAATAACGAACTGGCGTTTCTGAACCTTTGTTTCGTTCTCTTTAGATTTCTCTTCCTTTATCTTTTCCTCGAACATATCCATGGCGTTGTTGAACAACTCCTCCATACGATCTACGGTCTTTCTGCGGAACTTGCCACTTAAAGGCAATAACTTTGTACCTTTTTTGTTGAGTGCATGCTCATCGGTAATCCATTCCTCGGCACGATAGATTTCTCCGCCCATGCCTGTAGGCTTCATCTCTTCCCACTCCTCGCTATACAGGTATGATATCTGTGTCACGGTAATATTCACAGCACCGTCGCCAGTGGTAACGATTATCTGGTAACGCAGACGTGTCTTGTCAATGCTTAGGAACTTCTTGCTAAAAACCAGCCATTCTTCCACTTTGGCAGTGATGATTCCATCTTCTTTACCCTCACTGAGCATGCGTGTCCACGCATCCTCTATGCCTTTGACCACCAGATTGTCCTTCACATAGAAAAGCATGTTTTCATATAGCTGAGCATCTGTCTGTCCAGGCACACGGAATGTTTTCTTGAATGTAACGATTCCGTTTTCTACGGGTACTGCGCCCTTCAGGTATTTTGGCGCATTCTTGTCTTCCTTGGTTTTCTGTGCTATAGCCATAAGGGGCAATACAAGCAATAGCAGTAGAACGATTTTTTTCATAGGTATATTTCCTTTATTGTTTATGTCAGTATGATTATGCAGTGCTAATTTCAAATGCAAACTTACAAAAAAAAAATGAGATACATGTTGCTCTTTATTCTTTTTTAAGACAAAAGGCCCCAAAAGTGCCTCCATGCGGAAGATATGGAAACATTTTTGGGGTCTTGGGGGGTAAAAGTATGGTGTGTACCTTACTCGTATCTGATTGCCTCGATGGGGTCCATGCGGGCAGCCTTGCGGGCGGGCAGGTAGCCGAAGAAGATGCCTATGAAGGCACATACGGCAAAACTGAGCCATACCGACCAGAAGGGTACCTCGCAGGGCATCATCAGCAGGGTCTTGGCGGCAAACGAGCCTCCGTATCCCAGGGCAACGCCGAGGAAGGCGCCGGTCAGCGAAATCATGATGCTCTCGATGAGGAACTGTAGCATGATGTCCAATCCGCTTGCACCCACGCTCATACGGAGACCGATTTCCTTGGTACGCTCCGTCACGCTCACCAGCATGATGTTCATGATGCCTATGCCGGCAACCAGCAGGGAGAAGGCTGCCGCCACCACCAGTATCAGGGTGATGCCGTCCATGGTTGATGACATGGTGTCCATCATCTCCTGTTGCGAGCGGATGGTGAAGTTGTCCTCGTCGCCCTCCTTTATCTTGTGGCTACGGCGCAGGATTTCCTTCAGTTCCTCGATGGCTGCTTCAGATGTCTCCTCGCTCAGTGCGCTCACGGCAATGGAGGAGTACCATGTCTGTGCCGCCACGCGCTTCATCACCGTGGTGTTGGGTGCTATGAGCAGGTTGTCCTGATCCATGCCCCAGTTGTTGTAGCCCTTTGACTTGAGTATGCCCACGATGCGGAAGGGGATGTTCTTGAATCGGATGTTCTTGCCTATGCAGTTGTAGTTCTTGTCACCGAAGAGCTGTTCCACCACCGTAGTGCCCACCAGGCACACCTTGGCGTTCTTTATGCAATCCTCCTCGGTGAAGCAGTCGCCCTCGGCCAGTTCCCATTTCTTGATTTCCAGATAGTCGGGGCTCTCGCCATAGAGCGTGGCCGTGGTGTTCTTGTTGCCGTAGATGACCTGTCCGCTTGCGCTCACTTCGGCAGAGACGTATGTTATCAGCGTAGCCTCTCGGCGGATGGCCTCCACGTCCTCGTCCTTGAGTGTCTGCATGCTTGCGGGGTCGGGGCGTGCGCCGGCAAAGCGTCGTTCGGCACCTGGGCGTATGGTTAGCAGGTTGGTGCCCATCTTGCTCAGTTCTGCCTTCACGTTTTCCTTAGAGCCTTGTCCTATGGCCATCATTATGATAACGGCGGCAACACCGATGATGATACCCAGCATGCTCAGGAAGGAGCGGAACTTGTTGCTGAGTATAGCCCGAAGTGCTACTTTCAATAGATTTATGTAACTCATTGTTGCTGTTCTGTTTATCGGTGTGTTTAGTCATCTTGTGGCAAGGGCAGGGCGTCGAGCGCCTCCTTGGCACTGAGGATGTTGTCGTTAGTCACGTCGGAGCGTATCTTTCCGTCTCGGAGCATGATGTTGCGGCTGGAGTACTGCGCTATCTCGGGGTTGTGCGTCACGAAGATGATGGTGCGTCCCTGGCGGTGCAGTTCCTGGAAGAGGCACAGTATCTCGAAGGATGTGCGTGTGTCCAGGTTACCCGTTGCCTCGTCGGCAAGGATAACGGCAGGGTTGTTTACCAGTGCTCGTGCAATGGCCACTCTCTGCATCTGTCCGCCCGACATCTGGTTGGACTTGTGCTCCAGTCGGTCGCCCAGGCCCACCTGTTGCAGAGCCTTAACAGCCGCCTCGCGGCGCTGGCGCGAGTTGTAGTTCTTGTTGTACATCAGGGGCAGTTCCACGTTCTCCACGGCCGTTGTCTTGGCCAGCAGGTTGTAGTTCTGGAAGATGAAGCCTATCTTTCTGTTTCTGAGCACCGCCCTTTCCCTGCGCTTCATTTTCCTTACGGGCACGCCGTCCAGGAAGTATTCGCCGCTGCTGGGTGTGTCCAGACATCCCAATTGGTTCAGTAGGGTTGACTTGCCCGAACCCGATGTGCCCATGATGGTAACGAACTCGCCTTCATGTATCTTGAACGAAACACCCCTGAGAGCCTTTACCGTTTCGCTTCCCACGTGGAACTCGCGCTTCACGTTCTGCAGCTCTATGATGCATTTGCGTCCGTGCTCGTCCACATTGGTGTTTTCCTTGAATTCAGCCATAAAATGTGTATTTATATGGTTCAACGTAGCAGGTTCGTGCGCCCCTTACTTCTTGGCGTTCTTGTTGTTGTTGTTTCTGTTGCGAGGACCGGGCAT
>JAGBYI010000007.1 GCA_017628845.1 Bacteroidaceae bacterium | reverse complement strand
TTGCAAAACAAATATAGGGCGTGTCCAAACGACGGACACGCCCTATATTCAATATCATGTATGTACTTACTCTGCTACAGTGCTGTCGTTGGCAACAGCCTCTGCGGTATTGGCGGTTTCAACGCTTTCCACGTTATCCACGCTTTCCACGTTCTCAACTACTTCCACTACTTCTTCTTTAGCCTCATTGAAGCATGGTATGGGAGAGGGGAGCTGGGCCCATGCCAGGAGGTTTGCCAACCAAAGTCCGGCAAACAAAAGGGCAAGCGCAATCAGCGAGACAGCCCATTTCTGCCAAGTGGGCATTCCCTTCTTGGCGTATGGATCCTTCAGTTTGAGTTTGGGGAACTTGGCGGTGTCAGTCAAGGTTTCACCGAAGGGGATGCTGATTTTGGAGGCCGCATTGATTGCCCAGCCATTGGCATTGAGCAAAGGGGCTATGTTGCGACGTCGGAGTTTCAGCCATGCCATTACCATAGATGGGCCTGAAATAACAAGTATTATGCCTACGAAGGCGGCTATCAACTGCCACAAATCAAGATCAAGAATTCCCCTGAATAGAGAAGTGAGGGCAGTGCCAATCATGCCCACGGCCATGCCTATGGCAGCAGCGATACCGGCAAACTTGGCTATGTCAAAGGGAGGTGCCGCCTTGGCATCTGCCGCCTCAGCATCCGCCACAGGTGCTGCATTGATTTTTGCAGTCATGTCCTTCATCATGTTTGCATCCTTGTCGGCAGCACTCTTGTTGATGAAATCCTCAATGGCAACAGCCATACGGCGGTAAGGTGACCAGAAGGCCTGACCTATGCTAATGGGATTGTCTATAACCTTTGTGATGACAGCATCCCATATCATACCCTTGTTGTCGTAGTAAATGGCATTCTTTCCTACGGTTAGGTCACGTATCTCGCCCACGGTAACAGCAGCCACAATGGTTTCCTTGGCTGGAGTGGTCTTGCTGGTGCAGTCGCAATATACGAGATACATGCCACTTGCCGCTGCCATGGTGTTATGCTTGTTCATGTCAGCAACCTTTATGCAGAGGCGGCATTCACGTTGGTCAATGATGAGTCGCCCGCTCTGGAATATGGCGTTCACCGTCTTGTTCTTGTCGTAGAAGTCGTGGAATGTGACAAAGTTGCGCAACAAGCAGTAGAAGTCGCGATAGATATGAAGGAACTTATCAACCATCTCGATGCTTTCCGCTTCCTCTTTGAAGGCACTGTCTTGTGCCACAAGGTCAAGCAGTGCCTGCTTCTTGTTATCGGAGATGAACTTCTCTATGGTCTCCATGCCAAGAGATTCCACTTCTGCGCCTTTCTTGGCTGCCTTCCAGGCATTGTATGCGGCAAAGGAGCCTCCGATAGCCGCCCATGAGGCCTCGGTAAAGAACTTTTCTGCAGGTTTAACGATAGAAACGAGAGTATTGAACTGTGCTGCCCATGCTGGATTGATTGCTGCATCTATAGACAATTCGGCCTTGTCGGTGATACGTGCCAAAGGATATGAGGCAATCTCACAGGTCTTGTCAGTAAGGTTATCGGCACTGATTGTCTCGATGAGGGTTGTCTGCACATCAAGTTTTGCCGTGCTCTCGGGAGCGAATGCTGCCAGTTTGGCACGCACAAAATAATCCTTGACCTTGGCATCCAAAGCATTGTAAGTCTCTATGGCCTTGTCGGTATCAGCACCATAGGGTGCTTCTACGGCAGCAGCCTGCCATGCGGTATAGTCAGCCAGGGACTGGTAGAATTTCTCTATCAATTCGGTGTTCACGCCATTGTCGCCACTACGGTCGGCAACGCTGCCCATTGTCTTTATTATTGTGGCTATGGTAGCCTTCTCGTCTTGGTCATCGGCAGTAAGTTCCGTGATGATGCCATCGCCATTGAATCGTGTCTTGGCAAATATGGCCTCTATGTCGGCCGTGTCGGCAAGCGAAATTACATTGCCCTCCTTGTTGAGGTTGGCAAGAATTTGTCTGCTGGAGTTATAGAGTTTCTTTCCTTCGGCGTTCTCCTGATTAAAGTCGGTGATGTCAAAGTTGTCGGCACCTTTGAGCAAGAGGTCGGCATTCTTGATGGCCGCAGTAATCCACTTGGCCGTTGTAACTATTTCGTTCACACGTATACGTCCATCACTGTCGGCATCAATGTATTTCAGACTTTTTTCCTCAATCTCCAGGCCCGTTGTGGGGCATGAGAGTACGGTCCACATTTTGGGATCCAATTGGTCAAGATGAGCAATGTCGGCTCCCGTTGTGATTTTAACCCTGGTAGAACCACCTATATTCTCGTAGTTCCACTGATGTTTCTTCTGCTTCATATTATTATATAGGTATATGTTAATTCTTTGGTAAACGGCTATAAAATCCGTACAAAAATAGTATAAGATGAGAGAAAATGCAAGTGTCAACGGAAGAAAGTGGTGATAAGCCCTGCATTTTATCCTTTGAATGTGCTTTGGGTTCAACAGACAACTCCTAACCTGCCTGTTTCGTACAGTTGCACGAAATGGTTGGAGGCAAGTTGAAACTCAGTCGGGTAATGCTGACAAAGGAAAAGAGGATGTGTGTACACCCTCTTTTCTGCTATCTTGTTTTTGTGTTGTACTTTCCTGTTTTCGTGACCCATCATCTTGCCATGGCGCAACGCAAAGTTCCAAAAGCACAACCTCCATATTCTGTGGATTATGCGTCTACTTGCTTGCAGACGTTGCAGCGTCCCTATTGTAGGCAGAGGTGAATTCCGTCTACTCTGTGCTGACGTTTAGCAGAACATCCCTTGCCCTTTCCCAATCCTGTTCATAAACAAAGACGTTTACCCCATTCATAGGAGGGTAGCCGCTCATTATCTCACCACCGAGGATTGAGGGAATGCCCTCCACCTCCAATCGCCCCTGAAGCATGTGTGCTTCAAGGGGATTGTTGCAGGTTGTAAGCCGCTTTGTATTCATTTGGTTGTGGGCTTTTATTTTAGAGGAGGGTAGGGACGCTGCGTGCAGCGTCCGTTAGGATTATTGTATATGCTGGCAACGCTTACAGCACTGCCTCCATGTTCTGTGGATTCAGTGTCTGCTTGCCCTCGCTGGAGTACATGTAGTCGATGCGTTCCTTGTAGGCCTTCTCGATCTTGGGACGTACCATCTTCATGGTGGAGTTGATCATCTGGTTCTGCTCGGTGAAAGGCTCTGCCAGTACGGCAAAGCTGCTGGGCAGCCAGCGTTCGGGGAACATGCCCTGGAACTCGCCACCCTTCTTGAAGCGTGCCAGTTCGCCCTCCAGTTTCATCAGGGCTGCCTTGCGGCCTTCTTCGCTCTCAGCCTTCAGATTGTTGTCCTTCAGGTAGCGGCGCAGAGCGTCCTTGTTGGCTACTATCAGTGCGGTGGTGGTGGTGCACTGGTTGTTGTAGAGCATTACCTGGTCAATGAAGGGTGATTTCTCCACCAGAGCTTCCTCAATGCCCTCGGGGCTGTATTTCTCGCCATCGCTGGAGATGAGCAGGCTCTTGAAACGGCCCTTCACATAGAGCAGACCTTCCTTGCTCATATAACCGAGGTCACCGGTATAGAGATAGCCGTTGCGCACGGTCTCTGCCGTAGATTCGGGGTTCTTCCAGTAGCCGGCCATCACGTTCTCGCCCTTGACAACGATTTCGCCCATCTCTCCCACGGGGAGTTCCTTGCCATCCATATCGCAAATCTTCAGTTCGATAGGCTTTACCAGTTTGCCGCTGGAACCGAAACGGTATAGTTCGGGACCGTTGCTGGAGATTACGGGAGTTGCCTCGGACAGGCCATAACCCTGATACATGGGTATGCCTATGCCCACGTAGAACTTCTGCAGGTCCTTGTCCAACAAAGCACCGCCACCGATGAAGAACTTCAGTTCGCTGCCGAAGTTATCACGCACCTTGGAGAACAGTATCTTGTCGAACAGGGCGCAAAGGGGTTTCAGTGCATAGCGCCATCCCTTGAAGTCGAGGTTGCTGTCGCCATAGTATAGTTGCTTCACCTTCATACCCCAGTTGAACAAGCGCACCGCAGTGGGTCCCTTGGCACGGATGCCCTGCTCTATGTTCTTCTTGAAGGTCTTTGCCAGGGCAGGAACGCTGAGGATGAAGTGGGGCTTTACCTCCTTGATGTTCAAAGGAATGTTCTTCAGTGTCTCCATGGGAGTGCGTCCCACCTGTACGGTGGCTGCCGTAGCGCCCTTGCTCATCATGATGTAGAAGCCAACGACGTGTGCAAAGCAATGGTCGAGGGGCAGGATGATGAGAGTTCGCCATGTCTCGTCTATGTCTACCAGGGTGCAGGCCTGTTCCACATTGGCGGTATAGTTGCGGTGAGTGAGCACCACGCCCTTGGGGTCGGCGGTGGTACCGCTGGTGTAGGTGATGGTGGCATAGTCATCGTTCTGTATGGACTGTCCTACGGCCAGGAACTCCTCCATGGTGTGTTCATTCAGGAACTTGTCGCCCATCTGGAAGACCTCGTCTATGGAGATTTCCTTTTCCTGATATTCTGCCTGTGCATCCAGGACGATAATCTGCTGGAGCAAAGGCAGGCGGTCCTTGATCTGACGAATCTTCTTGAGTTGTGTGCCTGATACCATCACGAACTTCACGTCGCCATGCTGCAAGCGGAAGAACAGGTCGTTGCTCTCCTCCAGTTTGATGGACAGGGGAACGTTCACCGCACCGGCGTAGAACATGGCCAGTTCGCCGATGACCCACAGGTTGCGTCCCTCGCTGAGCAGAGCCATGGTGTCGCCCTTCTTCACGCCCAAGGCCTGCAGGCCTGCACCCAGGCGGTACACCTGTTTCTGCACCTCAGTGTAGGTGGTGGGACGGAACTTGCCCTCGCTCTTCTCCAAAAGGAACGTGTTGTTAGGGTATTTCTGTACCGAACTTTCAAACAAGTCTATGATTGTCTTTTTCATAAAAGTCTGTGCTTGTAAAAAGTGTTAATATTAGTTATACGCTCGCAAATATACAGATATTTAACAAAAAGCCCTACGTTGGGAACATTTTTTTTTCAAATATCCTTACCTTTGTATGCATGGAGACGCTCCATGAGTTCAAACAGAGCATATTAATAGTGTATAGATGAGCAACATCATAAACCCTTTTGCACGTCCGTTGTATGTAATGAGCAAGCCGGCAGGTGCACATTGCAATCTGGCGTGTGATTATTGTTATTACCTGGAAAAGCAGAAACTATATCAGAATGGCGAGAAACACGTCATGTCGGACCAACTGACCGAAGTGTTCGTCAGGGAATACATACAGTCGCAATACGGCCGTGAGGTGAATTTTACCTGGCATGGCGGCGAACCTATGGTTCGTCCACTGGAGTATTACAAGAAGGTGGTTCGTTGGCAACGGCAGTATGCCGAGGGAAAATCCATACTGAACTGCTTGCAGACAAACGGCACATTGCTAACTCCGGAATGGTGCCGCTTCCTGCACGACGAGGGATGGTTGGTGGGCATAAGCATAGACGGTCCGCAGGACATGCACGATGCATACAGGAAACGGCGCAACGGCGCTCCCACGTGGGAAAAGGTGATGCAGGGCATAGAGATGCTGGATCGCTATGGTGTGGAATGGAATGCCATGGCCGTTGTGAACGACATTACGGCATCACGTCCCCTGGACTTCTACCGTTTCTTCCGTGACGAACTGGAGTGCCGCTACCTGCAATTCACTCCGGTGGTGGAGAGGATACACAGGCATAGCGACGGGCGCCACCTGGCACATGTCATGGACGGAGAGGAGTATGCCGTGGCTCCCTTCAGCGTATCGCCCGAGGCATGGGGCGAATTTCTATGTACCGTCTTTGACGAATGGTACAGGAATGACGTGGGAGAGGTCTTCGTCCAAACCTTCGAGGCTACCTTGGCCAACTGGGCAGGGGTTACACCCGGCGTCTGCACCCTGTCCGACTGGTGCGGGCATGCCGCCGTGATGGAGCACAACGGGGACATATACTGTTGCGACCATTTCGTATTCCCGGAATACTATCTTGGCAATATCCGCAACCGTGGCATCCTGGATATGATGAATAGCGAAAGGCAGATGGCATTTGCCGACATGAAAACTCGTGGCTTGCCCACACAATGCAAGCAGTGCAAGTGGCAGTTTGCGTGCCATGGCGAGTGCCCAAGAAACCGTTTCGCCAAAACAAAGGACGGAGAACCCGGTTTGAACTATCTGTGTTCCGGATACAAGCGTTTCTTTGAACACTCGGCTCCACATATGGAGGAACTGAAAAAACGCTTCTGTCCTGACGCATAGTTGGTGGCAAAGTCAGTGTAATGTCAATATTTTTCTTATATATTCATCTTTGGGAATGCGATAACGCTTTGCCTATATACCCGACAATTCCTCTACGGCAATAGGTTGAAGGCGGAATGTTTCGCAACGACATGGCTATAATATAGAACGCTGATTATCAGTTTGTTGTCAGTAGTATACCCGCGGTATCAAACACATGCCTTTTTATCCTCCCGAGGACGGACGTGAGACGTCCCGAGGACAAGGCCTTGACGTCCCGAGAGCAAAGGTCGTTCCTCACGAGGTCCAAAGGGCGTTCTCGGGAGGGTTTGGGAGGATTGTCGTGAGAGACGGGTTCCCGACACTTGAGGCAGGCAGGCATGTGTCAGTTTTTTGTCATACACGTACAGAGGAAAACAATCAGCGCATCCGCCGGATTATGATATCCATGGCGGATGCGCTGGTGTTATGTATAGCCGTGTGTGACGGGGAAGGACCGTTTATACCAGATGGCGGATCAGTTCCTCCCTGTCGCCGGGCAGATAGTCGATGACGGGAATTTCTATCATAGTGTAGGCACCTGGCTGTTGGCGCATGGTGGCACGGGCTGCATTGACAAGCACCTGCGAGGTGAGGGCGGGGTTGTTGATCTTCATGTTGAACTCGAACATCTGGTTGTGCGTCTGGCCGCTGACACCCTTGCGCACCAGGTTCACGCCATGGCCCACATCGTTCAGGGCATCCACGCTCTCCACCTGGAAGACGTGTGTCTCGTCGTTGGAGAAATAGGGGTCGGCCTTGATTTCCTTGGTAACCTCCTCCAAAGATGCATCTTCCTCCAGTTCCACATACACCATACGGCGGTGTATGCCTTCGCCCACGGGAATGGTCATGGAGAGGGCATCCTTTACACCTTTCTTGGAACGTACGCACACGCTATGTCCCATGGAGCGGCCGGGGCCGAAGTTAGTGTAGGTCAGTCCCTTGGGTGCAAGGCTCTCCATCAGTGTGCGCACCACGCTGTCGGAGCCTGGATCCCAACCGGCGGCAATCACGCTCACGGCACCGCTCTCCTTGGCAGCCTTGTCCAGGGTGCGGCGGAGGTCTACGATGAGGCTATGGATATCAAAACTGTCCACGGTGTTGATGCCAAGCTTCAGGCATTCAAGGGCATGCTCTTCAACCGAACGGGTGGGGGTGGCAAGGATGGCAACGTCCACCTTGTCCAGTTCCTGAATGCTCTTTACTACCTCATAGTCTTCTATCTCCTTGGGACAGTTTTCGCGTCCGGCACGGCGGACGATACCGGCAATCTCCATGTCGGGAGCACTCTCCAATGCTTCAATGGCGGATTTACCAATATTACCGTATCCTATTACTGCTACTCTAATTTTGTTCATACATTGATGTTTTTGATGTCATTTGTAAAATAAATCGTGCAAATGTACGACATTTTGCTTAAACCACCAAGAGCAATTAACGACTTTTTTGCAATTCTTTTCTTGAGGAATGTTTGTAATTGTTACAAAATAGATGTATCTTTGTATGCGAAAATAAAGTATTAACCACTTAAATACTTCTAATTATGCAATTGCAGAACTTACAGAATGATTTTAAGGGAACAGCATGGAAGCACGAGATTGACGTTCGCGACTTCATCCAGAACAACTACGAGCCATACAATGGCGACGAGAGTTTCTTGGCTGGTCCCAGTGAGAAGACAAAGAAACTTTGGGACATCCTCTCAAAGATGTTCGAGGTAGAGCGCGAGAAGGGCGTTTACGATGCAGAGACCAAGTTGCCCCAGAGCGTTAGCACATACGGTGCTGGATATATTGACAAGGAGAGT
>JAGBYI010000084.1 GCA_017628845.1 Bacteroidaceae bacterium | reverse complement strand
CCTGGGGCAGTCCTATGCGTAGTCGAAAATGGACAAATCACCTACCTACAAGCTTACGGTAACCGTGCAGTCTGCCCAGAAATTGAGCCAATGACCACCAATACCATCTTCGACCTCGCATCGGTGAGCAAACCCCTTGGAGCAGGCACCGCAGCACTACTGCTTTGTGCAGAGGGGAAATTAAATGTCAATGACTTCGTTTGCCAATATATACCGAACTATCATCCCGATGTGCAGATTCGCCATCTTATGAAACACTATTCAGGGTTACCCGCATACATGACAGCCAAACGACTTGAAAAAATCTATCACGTACGCCAATTGGACACTACCATGTCCATTTCCGATTTCATGATTGACACCATCGCACGATGCAAACGTCCATCAGCCGTAGGAGAGAAATATCGCTATTCATGCCTCAATTTCATCTCCTTGCAGCGAGTAGTAGAAAATATTGTAGGCACCGACATCAATTCTCACCTCCGCCAAACTCACTATCGCAACCTCAACCTCCCCACAATGGGCTGGTTACCCAACGATTCGCTCATCTACCGTATCGCACCCACCGAGTGCCTCGAAGACGGATGCCTACGAGGTAAAGTACACGATCCGCTCGCCCAAATCATGATGCAAGGTATATCTGGAAATGCCGGTCTGTATGCTACAGCTACCGAAGTGGCACAATGGGCTATTTGGTTTATGAATCTGCCCGCAGAAACTCGCGCCAATGGTTGCAATGCTGGACTTTGGACCGACAGCGTTACCACCTCTATCGGTACACTCACACCGAGTTGTCGCCACACTGGCTATACGGGTACATCCGTCACAGTCCTACCTGAAGCCAAACGTGCGCTGGTATTACTCACCAACCGCGTTCACCCAAAAGACGAACATAATCTATCAGCATTACGCCGAATACTCAATGGCTACCTAACTCCGTAAAACCTTCTGCACTGATACGCAACCAAACAAAAGGCGCTCAACATTTTCATGTCGAGCGCCTTTCTTTTTATTCAGTACCGCGAGCGGGACTTGAACCCGCACAGCCATCACTGGCCAAAGGATTTTAAGTCCTTCGTGTCTACCGATTCCACCATCGCGGCTTGAAATCGGGTGCAAAAGTAGTGTTTTTTTTGCATATACGCAAGAATTTTACAATAAAAGTTCATATTTTTAACTAAAATCACAAAAATATTTGGTCAATCCAAAAAAAAGTACTACCTTTGCACCCGCAATTCGCAAGTTTGGTACCTTGCCCGAGCGGTTAGGGATCGGTCTGCAAAACCGGGGACGGCGGTTCGAATCCGCCAGGTACCTCTCGAAAGCCGCTTGAAAAAGCGGCTTTTTTGTTTACTATTAAGCCAATTAGACTAATCGGCCCAATAAGACTTCATAGTCTACCGTCAATTAACGAGAAGGAAAGTACATGAAAGAAATAGAAGAAATAACCACCCAAGAATACAAATACGGTTTCACTACTGATGTCGAAACCGACATCATTCCTGTTGGCTTAAACGAGGAAGTCATTCGCCTGATTTCGGCTAAAAAGCATGAACCCGAATGGTTACTCGAGTTCCGTCTCAAGGCCTACCGTAAATGGCTAACAATGCCCATCCCTACTTGGG
>JAGBYI010000083.1 GCA_017628845.1 Bacteroidaceae bacterium | reverse complement strand
GTCAAGGACGGTCAGGCCATCGGCATCGGTGCCGGTCAGCAGAGCCGTATCCATTGCACCCGCCTGGCAGGCAACAAGGCCGACATCTGGTGGTTGCGCCAGCACCCCAAGGTGATGAACCTTCCCTTCGTGCCCGGTATCCGTCGTGCCGACCGCGACAATACCATCGACATCTACATTGGCCCCGAGCGCGAGGACGTTCTGCGCGATGGCGAATGGCAGAAGTTCTTCACCGAGTGCCCCGAGCCTCTCACCGAGCAGGAGATGCAGGAGTGGCTGGCACAGAACACCGACGTGTGTCTGGGTAGCGATGCCTTCTTCCCCTTCGGCGACAACATCGAGCGTGCTCACAAGAGCGGTGTACAGTATGTGGCACAGGCAGGTGGCAGTGTGCGCGACGACCATGTTATCGACACTTGCGACAAGTACGGCATAGCCATGGCCTTCACCGGCGTGCGCTTGTTCCATCATTAATAGGAACGGAAAGGTTAAAACGGAAAACGGAAAACTGCGAGACATCTGGAAGTTCCGATTATTCTGATTACTCTGATTACTCAGATTACTCCGACCTCTTTAACTCCGCTCACCGCTCATCCCCCTCTAACCGTTTAAATCATGAACATGTTTGGTGGAGACGACATAGATGCAGTCATCACGGGAGGTGGCATCACCTTCAAGGGTGGGCCCAAGCGCGAGCCCAATCCCCGTGAGCAGGCCAAGGTGAAGACCAAGGCCAAGAAGAAGCAGTACATCACTGGTGCCCATGGTAGCGGTGCGGCCAAGAAGAAGGCCGACATCCGTCGCCAGCGTGCCAATCGTCATAAGAAATGAACCTAAGGAGTATCGCATTCATACTCTGCACTCTATTCCCTCTTCTGGCCCTTGCTCAGGAGAGGGACTCTGTTATTCACTCATCCATCGGGTGGGGGAGAGGCTCAGCCATTCATCCATCCCCCGCTCAGGAGAGGGACTCTTCCTCCTTTGCTACGGACAGCGTTTCCGATATGATGGAGGTCAGTGTCTATGCACGCCGCTCGGAGGAGATAGTGCCCAGCCAGCGCCTCGGCGGCAAGCGTCTGCAGGCCTTGTCCTCCTTCTCCGTAGCCGATGCCATGCGCTATTTCAGCGGTGTGCAGATAAAGGACTATGGAGGCGTGGGAGGCTTGAAGACCGTGGACATCCGCAGCATGGGCACCAACCACATGGGCGTCTTTTACGACGGCATACAGTTGGGCAATGCACAGAACGGCCTTGTGGACCTTGGGCGCTTCTCCCTGGACAATGTGGAGGAGATAGCTCTGTACAACGGACAGAAGGCGCAGATATTCCAGCCGGCACGCGACTATGGCACATCGGGCTCGGTGTATATCCGCACTCGCCGCCCTCGTTTCGATGAGGGCAAGGTCTACAACCTCCGTGCCTCGTTGAAGGGAGGCAGTTTCGGCCTCATCAATCCCTCCTTCGTTTGGGAACAGCGATGGAGCAAGCGTATAACCAGCAGCCTCAGTGCCGACTACACCGGGGCTTCGGGCAAGTACCCGTTCCGCTATCGTCGTGTCCTGCCTTCGGGACAGGTGGCATGGGACACCACCGCCGTGCGGCAGAATGGCGACATACGTTCCTGCCGTGTGGAGGCCTCCGTCTTTGGCAACACCTCGGACGGCACATGGAATGCCAAGGCCTACTACTACGACTCCGAGCGTGGCATCCCCGGTGCCATCGTCAGCAACGTGTGGAAGCATGCCCAGCGCCAGTGGGACAGGAACTTCTTTGCCCAGGCAGGGTGGACAAAGCACGTGTCGGACCGTTACAAGTTCCAGATCAATGCCAAGTATGCCAACGACCACATGCGCTACCTCAATCCCGATACCACGCTCATGTATCAGGACAACACGTTCCGCCAGCAGGAACTCTACCTCAGCACGGCGCACCACGTGGAACTCCTTCCCGGGTGGCAGATGAACCTTGCTGCCGACTATCAGTACAACACGCTGGAAGCCTCGCTCACCAACTTCGTCTTCCCCCAGCGCCACACCCTCCTGCTTGCCCTTGCCACGCAGTACGAGTGCCGCCGTCTGCGCCTGATGGCTTCGCTCCTGGGCACCAATGTGTGGGACCATGCCACCAAGGGCATCACCTCCGACCCCGTTTCCAGTGCCACCAGCCGTTGGACACCGGCCGTGTATCTGTCCTACCAGCCGCTCCGCGATTGCCCCGACCTCTCCCTCCGTGCCTTCTACAAGAGCATCTTCCGTCTGCCCACGTTCAACGACCTCTACTATACCGAGGTGGGCAACGCCTCGCTCCAGCCCGAGACAACCCGCCAGTGGAACCTTGGCTTCATCTACTCGCACGACTGGTACCGTGGCATCTTCCGCCATGTCGAGGTCAAGGCCGATGGCTATTTCAACCGTGTGGACAACAAGATAGTTGCAATTCCCAAGGGTTCGGGCCAGTACCGCTGGATGATGATGAACGTGGGCAAGGTGCACATCCTGGGCGTGGAGGCTACGGCAGAGACCGTGATGCGTTGGCACAAGGACTGGTCGCTGGTGCTTTGCCTCAACTATACCTACCAGTCGGCCACCGACCGTACCGACCCCACGGACAACGATCCCTACTATGGCACCTACGGCGGACAGATAGCATACGTTCCCTGGCATAGCGGCAGCGTGGCGGGAAACCTCTCGTGGAAGAACCTGGGACTGAACTATTCGTTCATCTACGTCGGCGAGCGGTACCACACCAGTGCCAACATCCGCGAGAATTACGAGCAGCCATGGTACACGCACGACCTCTCGGCCTCCTACCGGTGGCAACTGCCTCGCCTGGCCCTCACCTTTGCCCTGGAGTGCAACAACATCTTCAACCAGCAGTACGACGTCATCCAGAACTACCCCATGCCCGGCCGCAACTGGAAGGGGGTGCTGAAGGTGGAGTTTTAAGACCCACCCCCAACCCCTCCCTGTATGGAGGGGGGTAGTTACAATAGCTAACGCTATCACTCACTTTCTCCCCCTGAGACAGGGGAAGTCCCAAAGGGGAAGGGGTGGATAAAACCAGATGAAACGAAGAAGAAAACTAACCGCTCATTGTTCAACGTTCATCGTTCAACCTTAAACTTTCATCGTTCATCGTTCACCTCCTATACCTTATTATATATTAACCCCAATTATGCTGATGCAACCTCAATCACCCACGAATACATTATACTCCCCTCCCTTGGGAGGGGCAGGGGGGAGGGTCCTCTCTCTCTTGCTCCTCCTCCTTTCCATCCTCCTCCAATCCTGTCGCCACGACATCATCGTGTGGCCCAGCGAGGAGGAAGAGGTTGGAGAGACTCGCCAGGACAGCATCCTGGGTTTCTACCTGCTCAACGAGGGCAATATGGGCAGCAACAAGTGCACCATGGACTTCTACGACTACGCCACGGGCACATACACACGCAATGTCTATGGCAATGCCAACCCCACCGTGGTCAAGGAACTTGGCGACGTGGGCAACGACTTGCGCATCTACGGCAGCCGTATGTGGGCGGTGATAAATTGCAGCAACAAGATCGAGGTCATGGAGGCACGCACTGCCCGTAGGGTGGGGCAGGTCAACCTTGCCAATTGCCGCTACATCGCCTTCCACGAGGGCTATGCCTACGTCAGCAGTTATGCCGGCCCTGTGCAGATAAATCCCGGTTACGAACAAAAGGGCATCGTGGTAAAGATAGACACCGCCACGCTGGAGAAGGTGGACACCTGCATCGTGGGTTTCCAGCCCGACAGGTTGGACATCACTGGGGGCAAGATATACGTAGCCAATAGCGGCGGATACATGTTCCCCAACTACGAGAACACCGTTTCCGTCATCGATCTTGCCACGTTCCGCGAGGAAAGGCGCATCCCCGTGGCGGTAAACCTCCATCACCTCATTGCCGATGCCCGTGGCCAGGTGTGGGTATCCTCGCGTGGTGACTACTATGGCAATGCCAGTGCCCTCTTCTGCATCACCGACCCTGCCGGAGAGGCACATGTCCGCCGTGTTGCGGCTCCCGACGGCGCCGACCTTGTGGTGGAGAACATGACCCTCTGTGGCGACTCATTATATGTAATAGGTACGGAGTTCTCCTACACCACCATGCAGAACCAGACCAACTATGGCATCATCAACACCCGCACCCGTCAGGTCCTCACCACCAACTTCATCACCGACGGCACCGAAGCCTCCATCGTGGAACCCTACGGCATTGCCGTGCATCCCCACACCCGTGAGATACTCATTGGCGATGCCCGCAGCCATGTTAACCCCGGCACCCTCTTCTGCTTCTCCCCCGACGGCCTCCTCCTATGGAAAGTTCGCACCGGCGACATCCCAGCACATTTCGCGTTTCTTGTAGGAACGGATTAGCGGTGAGCGGATTAGCGGATTAGCGGGATTTCCGACTACTCCGATTATTCCGAATATTCCGAATACTCCGACTCCCTCCCATATAGGAGAGGGATGGGGAGGTGTCCACCTCATCTCCCAGTAATATATACTCCCTCCCCGCTCATTGCGCTAGCCGACTGTCCCCCTGAGACAGGTGGGACGAGGAACGTAGCGACGGAGGGGGTGGATGGTCATCGTCATCGTTTTCGTCCACCTTTCCGTTTCCCTCATCCCCCAGTACATTATACTCCCCGCCCTACAGGGAGGGGCAGGGGGGAGGGTCCGCTTTCCCTAAACCCTATCCTCCCCCCCGAGGCCTTGTACGCCTTGTCCATGCTGATGGAGATGTTGCGCACGTGCTCGGCATAGCGGTCGTGGTCGGGCAGGATTGTTGCCTTGCCCAGTCCCTCGGCTATCGCCTCGCAATACCGGTAGGCCGTCTCGTAGGTGTTCAGCAGGTTCTCAGCACCGAAGTTGTACACACCGCCAGGCAGGTCAAAGGTATGCGGCAACATTTCCACAACCTCCCCAACCCACGTTATGCCCCTGTACTCGCGCACAGGGAACCGCAATTGCCTTCCCTCCCTTATGGCACGGTCTATGTTCACTACAAAATTGGCATGCGTGGGCATACCCTCCCTCTCCAAGTCGTACATCCACGTGGCTCGCAACGCCACCGCCTCGGGGCAGATGTCCAGCACACGCCCCTCTGCCTCCAGTTTGTGCCTGCCATACACGTTCTCGGGGTGTACGGCAATATCCTCTGTCAGCAGGCCGCTCTCCAGGTTACCGTTATACACCTGGTCGCTGGAGAAGAACACCAGTTTCGCCCCGCACCATGCCGAGGCCCGTGCCACATTGCACGCCCCCTCCACGTTCATGCGGTAACTCTCCTCCGGGTGCTCCTCGCAATACCCTGTATTGGATATCGCCGCCAGATGCACTACCACATCGGGACGGTTCCTTGTGAAGAACTCCTCCACCGCATCCGCATCCGTGATGTCCATCTCCCCATGCCTTGGGGCAAGGATAGAGTACTCCTCCTTCCATCTCTCTACCAGGCGGCTTCCCACGAAACCGCTTGCACCTGTAACCAGAATCTTTTTCATAACCTCACAAAAATACACATTTATTTGAGATGAGGCTTATGTTCGCCATTATTTTGTTTGCTATATTTGTGTAAATAGTGTTTAGTGTAAACGGGATAGCATATAAGACGAATTTTCTGCCGGAGGATAATATTGGCTTAGTAGGGGAAGATGTTGTTGTCGACACCGTTTAAGGGTTTATTGGAACTTCTGCTCTTAGGGTGTAGGCTGGAGTTTCGGACTCTTGTCGGTGATGTTGGTGTATAGGTGATATTTTCGTTCTTTCTTAAATACGGTGATTATGCATGCGGGAATGTTCGGTGGATTAAGTGGGGATGTACATTTGGTGTTGGGATATTTGACGATGATACAATGGAGGCGTGTCTGTGAAATGTAGAGGCTGTTGCATACTATGTTAAATAAAGCCTATGTTAAATAATGTGTTCGGTACTTGCTATTTTCGCGCTATAGTGTCCATTTGTTAATATAAATTTGTATCTTTGTGCGCGAAAAAGAAATGAATATGAAAAGAATATATTGGATGGTTCTTGTTGCCTTGGTGGTTCTCGCACAGTATTCGTGTGGTAGCATGGATGCTACTTATGGAGAGCAGAAGGAGCATGAACGTGATGTTGTGAACAGTTTCATTAACAGAAATGTTGTGGTGAAGTTGGGCACTGACACCCTGCTTGATATGGGTAAGGTAAAGGTCATCACAGAGGAGGAGTTTGAGAAGCAGGACAGCACCACCAATGTTGAGAAGAATGAATTCGTGCTCTTTGCCAACACCGGTATATATATGCAGATTGTTCGTGAGGGTGTCGGTAGACGTATCAAGAGCGGTGAAAGTTGTCAGCTTATGTGTCGTTTCTGGGAATATAACATCATGGGAGACAGCCTGCAGTTGACCAACAAGGTGCCATCCTATGCGGCAAGACCTGAGTATATGAATGTTTCCAATAATTCGGGTTATATAAGCGGAAGTTTCGATTATACTATGTCTACCGGTAGTCTGATGTATTCAACCTATAACGATGCCAACGTGCCAGAAGGATGGCTCAAACCATTGGAGTATGTGCGTGTAGGTAGTCAGGTGGATGGGAATGCCCGTATTGCCAAGGTAAGGCTTATTGTTCCGCATAGTTCAGGGCATTCGCATGCAATGGCAAGCGTTTATCCCTGTTTCTATGAACTGACATTCCAGGAGGTGGAAAATTAACCACAATCCAATCTATTCCATGGGTTTATGTCCCGAGTATTATGATATATATCCATATACCATTCTGTAAGTCGCGGTGTCTGTACTGCGACTTTTTTTCTTCCACTTCCTCGGAAATGAAGAATGACTTCGTTAAGGCCTTGCTGAAGGAAATAGAGGGCAGGGCGGAGGAACTGCGCCTCGCGCGCGCAAATACTATATATATAGGTGGCGGTACGCCAAGTCAGTTGAGTGCGGAGCATTTGAAGTCTATATTTGATGCTCTACAGCTGGTGGCTCCTTTATGCGACGGGGCAGAGGTTACTATTGAATGTAATCCCGATGATATAACACATGAATTTGTATCTTCTTTGAAGTCGATGCCCGTGAACAGGATAAGCATGGGGGTGCAGACCTTTGACGACGGATTGCTTCGCCTGCTGAGAAGGCGCCATACATCGGTGCAGGCGCACAGAGCGGTGTCCATGTTGCGTGAAGCGGGTTATAAGAACATCAGCCTTGACCTGATGTATGGTTTGCCTGGGCAGACAATGGATATGTGGAAAAGGGATGTGGAGGAAGTCATGTCCTTGCAGGTTCCGCACCTGAGTGCGTACTCCCTGCAATGGGAGGAAGGAACTCCGTTGTACCGTATGCTGGAGCGTGGCGAAGTGGCCGAAGCCTCGGACGAAGTGTCCCGAGAGATGTACGAATACATAGTAAGGACAGCTGCAATGTATTCCATGGAACATTACGAAGTGAGCAATTTTGCCATGCCTGGTATGAGGGCACGGCACAATAGCGGATACTGGCGCGATGAACCATATGTGGGCTTGGGTCCTGGCGCACATAGTTATGACGGTGCCAATGTACGTAGCAGCAATCCCTCTGACTTGAAAGGCTATATCATGTCAGCAGGTATGCCGGAGCGTGAGGTGGAAATACTGGACGAGGATTGCCTGTATGAGGAAAAAGTTCTAAAGGGTTTGCGAACCATTGACGGTTTGGATCTCTCCACCCTCAAGCCAAGGTACAGGGAATATGCCGTGAAGATGGCCGAACCGCACGTCAGGGATGGCCGGATGATGCAATGTGGGGAGGTGTTGAGGTTGACCGAGGATGGTATATTTGTGTCTAACGACATTATGTCAGATATGATGTTGTAAAACATAGGACAGTTCTGTTGGAGTTTCGGCAAAAAAGTGTATTTTTACGTCCGATTTCGGCATTTTATATAGGAAAGACGCCTGTGTTTGTGCCAAAGAAAGACAATATAAACCAATACTAATACACGATGAAAACTTATCAGACACAAGAAATCAAGAACATTGCCTTGCTGGGTAATGACGGTAGTGGTAAGACAACCCTGACAGAAAGCCTGCTCTATGAGGCTGGAGTAATTAACCGTAGAGGACGTATTACACAACACAATACTGTCAGCGATTACTTCCCCGTTGAGCAGGAGTACGGATATAGCGTATTCAGCACCGTTTACCATGTGGAGTGGAATGGTAAGAAGTTGAACATAATTGACTGTCCGGGCAGCGATGACTTCGTAGGTGCTGCCATGACCGCCCTTAACGTAACCGATACAGCAATCCTTCTGTTGAAGGGTGCAAACGGTGTGGAGGTGGGTACACAGAACCATTTCCGCTATACCGAAAAGTTGGGCAAGCCCGTTATCTTCCTGGTCAATCAGCTGGATGATGAGAATACCGACTTTGATAACATCATGGAGCAGTTGACTGATGTTTATGGCTCTAAGGTTGTTCCCGTTCAGTATCCCTTGCAGACTGGTCCCAATTTCAACTCTTTGATTGACGTGCTTCTGATGAAGAAGTATTCTTGGGGTCCCGAAGGTGGCGAACCTACAATCGAGGACGTTCCCGCAGAGGAGATGGACAAGGCCATGGAGATGCACAAGGCATTGGTAGAAGCTGCTGCCGAGCACGACGAGACTCTGATGGAGAAGTTCTTTGAGAGCGAGAGCCTGACAGAGGACGAGATGCGCGAGGGTATCCGCAAGGGCCTGGCAGCACGTGGCATGTTCCCCGTATTCTGCGTATGTGCCGGCAAGTGCATGGGCGTTCGTCGTTTGATGGAGTTCCTGGGCAACGTGGTTCCTTTTGTTGACCAGATGCCTAAGATTCACAATACACGTGGCGAGGAGGTTGCTCCCGTAGTTGACGCTCCCACCAGCCTATATGTATTCAAGACCGCTGTTGAACCCCATATCGGTGAGGTACAGTACTTCAAGGTAATGCAGGGTAAGGTGCACGAGGGTGATGACTTCACCAATGCCGACCGTGGCAGTAAGGAGCGCATGGCTCAGTTGTTCTGCTGTGCAGGTGCCACCCGTATCAAGGTAGAGGAACTTGTTGCAGGCGATATCGGCTGTACCGTTAAATTGAAGGATGTGAAGACTGGCAACACCTTGAATGCCAAGGGGGCCGAGCATCGTTTCAACTTCATCAAGTATCCTAATCACAAGTATTCCCGTGCCATTCGCGCCGTTAATGAGAGCGAGACCGAGAAGATGATGAACGCTCTTAACAAGATGCGTGAAGAGGATCCCACATGGAAGATAGAGCAGAGCAAGGAGTTGAAGCAGATCTTGGTTCATGGTCAGGGTGAGTTCCATCTGCGCACTTTGAAGTGGCGTATGGAGAACAATGAGAAGATCCAGATAGTTTTCGACGAGCCCAAGATTCCATATCGCGAGACAATCACCAAGGCTGCTCGTGCAGACTATCGTCACAAGAAGCAGTCGGGCGGTGCCGGTCAGTTCGGTGAGGTGCATATGATTGTAGAACCCTATTACGAGGGTATGCCTGCTCCCGAGGTCTACAAGTTCGGCAACCAAGAGTACCGCATCAACGTGAAGAACACCGAGACCGTTGAACTGGAGTGGGGTGGCAAGTTGGTATTCATCAACAGTATCGTCGGTGGCTCTATCGATGCACGTTTCATGCCTGCCATTCTGAAGGGTGTGATGCAGCGTATGGAGCAAGGTCCTCTGACCGGATGCTATGCCCGCGACGTGCGCGTTATAGTATATGATGGCAAGATGCACCCCGTGGACAGCAATGAATTGTCCTTCATGCTTGCCGGCCGTAATGCCTTCAGTGCAGCCTTCCGCGAGGCAGGTCCCAAGATTCTGGAGCCTATCTACGACGTGGAGGTATTCGTACCCAGCGACAAGATGGGTGACGTGATGAGCGACCTGCAGGGACGTCGTGCCATGATTACCGGCATGCAGAGCGAGAACGGTTATGAAAAACTGACCTGCAAGGCTCCCCTGAAGGAGATGTCAAGTTACTCCACTGCATTGTCAAGTCTGACAGGTGGCCGTGCCAGCTTCATTACCAAGTTTGCAAGCTATGAACTTGTTCCCGGTGACGTTCAGCAGAAGTTGGTTGCTGAGTACAAGGGTACTGATGAAGATTAACGGAGGGCTTGTAGTTGCGTAATTGTTAACTAACGAGCGACTGATATCTAAATAAATGCAAAAAAGAGGGCGGTTGACGCTCTCTTTTTTGTTATATACGTATCTGATACCTATCTTTGCAGTATGAAACGATGGATGATTTGGACTATATGCCTGATAATGGGGGTGTGCTTCCTGGTGCTGCTTTATTTGCAGCTCAAGTATGCAAGAACCATGATAACGGTAAGACGCGAACAGTTTAACGAGAATGTGCTGAGAAGTCTTGATGCCGCTTCCAGAAACATGGAACGCAATGAGACGATGGTTTACCTGCAGGATGTGGTAAGTTTGTATGGCGATTCGCTGGACATGTATTCGTCTTCTTATGGCATGGACATCTCTATGAGTGGCATGCATGCCTTCCAGCGAAGGATACGCAATGCTTACATATACGAAAAGGAGGTTCTGGACGAAGTTATCCTTAGGGTACTATATGCGTCGAGTGAACAGGCGTTTGAGAAGCGTGTGGACAAGGACTTCCTGGTGCAGAGCATCCGCCGTTCTTTGAGGAACAACGGTATCGATCTGATATTTCATTACCGAGTTTTTGATAGCGAAGGCAGGGAGGTTTACAGATGTCCTGACTATGACCCGACTGGCGAAGAGTATAGTTACACACAGACACTCTTCCGTAACGATCCAACAGGAAGGATGGGGTTGGTCAGTGTCCATTTCCCGAATCTGAACAGGTATGTGCTGGAGGTTGCCAATACAATTTTCCTTGCATTGATATTTACCTTGATATTGTTTGTCACATTCCTCATAACAGTTTATCTTGTGGTGAGGCAGAGGAAACTCACGGAATTGAAGAATGACTTTGTCAGCAACATGACTCATGAGTTCAAAACGCCTATCTCTACGATAAGCATTGCGGCACAGATGCTCTCCGATACTAATCTGCAGAAGTCCGAGGAGACCTATGAACGTTTAAGCGGAGTTATCTACAGCGAGACCAAAAGGTTGCGGTATCAGGTGGAGAAGGTTCTGCAGATGTCCCTTTATGATGGCGACAACATAGCCTTGAAGTTCCTGCCTTTGGATGCTAACGAATTGATCGATAGTGTTGTCCAGACATTCAATATTAAGGTGGTGCAGAATGGAGGAAGTATAGAAACCAAGCTGGATGCTGTTGATTCTGTGGTGAAGGCAGATGAGATGCATTTCACCAACATAGTCTTCAATCTGATGGACAATGCCGTCAAGTACAAACGCGATGATGTGGCCCTGCATCTGGAGGTTTCCACATGGAACGAATCCGGTAACTTGTATATCCAGATAAGTGACAATGGTATCGGCATACAGAAGGACAATCTGAAACGTATATTTGACAAGTTCTACAGGGTGCACACAGGCAATACTCATAATGTCAAGGGATCTGGTCTTGGTTTGGCCTATGTGCGTAAGATGGTAATCCTTCATGGTGGAAAAATTAAGGCGACGAGTGAGTTCGGCAAGGGAACGAGTTTCATGATTATCTTGCCATTGTTTAAGAAATAAGTACAAAACACTCCGGTTCTCCCGTTTAGGCAACAAGTGTCGGGATTAGGTAAACCGGTAAATAAACATTAAGTTATGGAAACCAAGCAGAGAATTTTATTGTGCGAAGACGAAGAGAGTCTTGGCATGCTTTTGAGAGAGTATCTTCAGGCAAAGGGGTATGACGCAGAGTTGTATCTTGACGGTGAAGCAGGTTACCGTGCATTCATGAAAGGGCATTTCGACATGTGTCTGTTCGATGTTATGATGCCCAAGATGGACGGTTTTACTCTGGCCAAGGAAATCCGTCTCGTCAATCAGGAGGTCCCCATCATTTTTCTCACGGCAAAGAATCTGAAAGATGATATTCTGGATGGTTTCAAGGTTGGTGCCGATGATTATCTGACCAAACCCTTCAGTATGGATGAACTTGTTTTCAGAATGGAAGCTATCTTGCGTCGTGTCAAGGGAAAGTCCAAGAAGGTGCAGACGCAGTATCAGTTGGGACTGTATACTTTCGATACTCAGAGACAATTGCTGACAATGGGCGATACAAACACAAAGCTAACCACCAAGGAAAGCGAACTGCTGGCACTGCTTTGTGTCCACTCCAATCAGGTGTTGGAACGTGAATTGGCGCTGAAGACTATATGGATAGATGACAACTATTTCAATGCCCGTTCAATGGATGTATATATTACCAAGTTGCGCAAGCATCTGAAGGGAGACGAACGTATTGAGATAAACAATGTACATGGCAAGGGCTATCGCCTGATAGTGCCGGAAGCATAGTATTCCGGTTGTCTAAGGATGTATGCATACACAAAAGGGAGGAGAGCATGATCTCCTCCCTTTTGTGTGATTGTCTGCGTGGAAGTTATGCTTTTGAGGACTTGCCCACAACATGTATGTGAGTAGGTAATCCTGCAATAATAAGCAGAAGGGCAATGCCCTGAACCCAGTTCTGATCTACTGCTCCGGAATTGAGGAATCTGTCTGTTGTATAACTGAGCGCGATGATCAGTGCTCCAAGCACAATCATAATGATACCTGTGTACTTCATTTTGAATATATATAATTTGTTAGGTAAACATTTGGGGGCAGGAATGTGACCTCCATGCCATATTTGCTATGCAAAATAAGGCAATAAATCTGACATCTCCTAATGTGTGACATGAAAAATGAGATAATCTGACAAAAAATGACGTAAATAGTTGCGTACGTCGTGTAAAAACACTACCTTTGCACCGCATTTATGCACTATTATCAACTTATTTAATCAATTTAAACGTATTATGAACCAATACGAAACCGTTTTCATTTTGACTCCCGTTTTGTCTGATGAACAGATGAAGGAAGCGGTAGAGAAGTTCAAGGGCGTTCTCGCCAAGTGCGGCGCTGAGATTATCAGCGAAGAGAACTGGGGCCTGAAGAAACTTGCTTACCCCATTGAGAAGAAGAGCACCGGTTTTTATGAACTCATAGAGTTCAAGGCTACTCCCGAGACTATCAAGACTCTGGAAATAGCTTACCGTCGTGACGAGAGAGTGCTGCGCTATCTGACTGTAAAGATGGAGAAGTATGCAGCTGAGTATGCTGAAAAGCGTCGTAACAATAAAAAGGAGGCATAAACATGGCACAGTCTGAAATTCGTTATCTGAACGCTC
>JAGBYI010000082.1 GCA_017628845.1 Bacteroidaceae bacterium | reverse complement strand
GGGGTTCGACGAGGAACTCCGTCCCTACATAGAGAACCTCAACAAGGCGCGTGGGTTGATAGACTGCCCCAAGGCCCGCACGCTTGCAAAGCGGCTCATAGAGGAGTGTGCCGACTTCTCCCGCCTATCCCAGAGCCGTGTGTACGAAAATCTCTCATACCGTGCCAATGTCATCGCCTACCTGAAGGCCATGGTGCTCTTCGTGGCAAGCGGCGGCAAGTGGGACAAGACGGTGGAGAACTTCATCCGCTGGAGCCTGCAGTACGACCTCTGGTGCAAGATGCACTTCTTTGGTCAGGACATAGAACTGGCAGAGAATGCCCACTATGCCAGCGCCTCAAAGCGAGGTCCCCAGAACCTGCTTGACCTTCTGCCCGACGTATTCACTCGCGAGGAGGTACAGTTGCTCCGCCAGAAGTTGGGCATGGAGCGTGGAAGCCTGAAGGCTATGCTTAGTGCATGGAGGCAGCGGGGCTACATAGAACTGTATGGCGAGGAAATGCCACACTCGGAACTCAACCAACAACGCTATGAGAAAACGGACTTCTACCTTAGGAACAAGTCCCATGCGGTAAACAGTAAACAGTAAACAGTTAGTTTTTTAAGTCTATCCATCATGCAACTATCCAATAACTTCCGTCTGAGCGAGTTCACTCGCTCGGACACCGCCAAAAGACTTGGCATCGTGAATGAATGCTCCTCGGTGGAGCAAGTATTGAACCTGGCACACCTGTGCCACATGGTATTGCAACCCTTGCGCGACAGGTTCGGGCCTATTCGCATAACAAGCGGCTACCGTTGCCCAGAACTGAACAGCGCCGTAGGTGGCGTGAAGAACTCCCAGCACCTCCGAGGCGAGGCGGCAGACATACACCTGCCATCGGTGGAAAAGGGCAAGGAATATCTGTCCTTCCTCAAGACCCTGACCGTCTTTGACCAACTAATCTGGGAAGAGAACAAAGGCACCTGCTGGATACACGTCTCCGCCAAGCGTCTGGCGGGAAACAGACGTGAAATTAAAAACATTATCAAATGAACATCAATACCATGAAAATCCCCCCATACAATCCCCCTCGCCCCCCAAGGCGCAGACAGTGCCACTTCGGCCGCCTGGCCCTACTCTACTATCCCGACCGTGGCTACAAGCGTGCCGTACACCTCTTCCGCCAGGAACTCCGAGAAACACGCGGCCTGTATCAAGCCCTGCAGGACGTGGGCTACCGTGGCAACGAACGCATCCTTACACCCCGACAGGTGCAGGTGATAGAGGAGTTCCTGGGGGAGGCGTGAGGAACGGAAAACGGCAAACTACCTCTGGTACACCCTCACATAATCAATCTCATAGCGCATGGGCATGGCAGAGAGGTCAACCTTGCCACCGGTGCTGCCCATGGCAAGGTTCAGGAGCAGGTACATGGGGGCGTGGAAGGGGTTGTCGCCATGGCCGTGCTTGCCGTTGATGGTCTTGCTGAGGTCTATCTCGTTGAGCAGTTCGTCGTCCAGATAGATGCGTATATAGTCCTTGTCCCAATCCATGCGCCACACATGGAACTGTGTTGCCCAAAGAGGGTCCTTGCCGGTGAAGTGGGTGAAAGGCTTCACGCTCTCGTCCCACACGCTGCCGCCATTGTCGTTGCCCCAACAAGCATTTGCCAGTATGCTGGGCACGCCACGCTTGGGATAGAACTCCATGATGTCCACCTCTCCGCACGAGGGCCATCCGTACTTGTGCTTGCTTCCCAGCATCCATATTGCAGGCCACGAACCACGACTGGCAGGGATACGGGCACGGATGATGAAGCGTCCGTACAGGAATTCGTGCAGTCCTCGTGTTATGACGCTGGCCGAGGTGCATTCTATATGCTTGCGGCTGTGCTTCCAGTCCTTGCTACCCTCCCGATACCAAGGGCATGGACGGTCTTCCCTGCGGGCGGTGATGAGCAGTATGCCATCCTCCGTTACCGTGGCATTCTCGCCCTGATACCATTGCCATTCGTGGTTGCGCACGAAGCCATGCTCGTACGTCCAGTTGGCAGGGTTGGGCCGCCCGGGAGTATCAAACTCGTCGTGCCACACCAGTTTGTAGCCATCGTCCAAAGTTTGCGGTACCTGTGCACCAGCACCAAGAGCCATGCTAAGGAGCATAAGGGCAGAAAGGAGTGTCTTCTTCATAGCGGTACTATTATATATAAGGTGTGGATTTCGTTGCTACAGGAGCCCTTGCCCCTTGAGTTCCTCCACCATCTGACAAAGTTCATCGTACCATTTTTGACCGAAACGGCGGATGAGGGGAGAGCGGAGGAAGACGTACAGGGGCATGTCCAATTCCTTGCCTTTAATGACGGCATCGCGGCAGATGTCCCAACGGTGGTAGTTGATGCCCACAAGGCCACCGCCAAACTCCTTCACACGGATGGGATAGAGGTCGCAACTGATGGGCTTTGACGACAGGAGGCATCCACGGCATCCGCGGAAGGCGCAATCGCGGCCGCCAACGATGGTGGTGACCATGTCGCCGTCGGGGTCGGCATACGCCACTCCCTGCTTGTCTATCATT
The DNA here is from genome assembly GCA_017628845.1 of Bacteroidaceae bacterium. Taxonomy (GTDB): domain Bacteria; phylum Bacteroidota; class Bacteroidia; order Bacteroidales; family Bacteroidaceae; genus Physcousia. Next base: position 4,790 of record JAGBYI010000082.1, on the reverse strand, counting down.
GCCTGGGCACCGGCACCGAGGTAGGGCCACAGGGCATCAAGTTCGTTCTCTATGCTGGCAATCTCGTCCATGGTGACGGGTGCACCGGCATCGCCCTCCTCGCAACAGAGGCCGTGGCACTTGGAGATGTCGCAACAGAAGCGCTCCGTGACGATGTCCGTGTGTACTATCACGTCGCCCACCATGAGCATGGGTGGCAGTTCGTTCTTCTCTACCATTGTATGGGTGATTTTCCTTTGCTGATGAGATAATTGTTTGCCTCGTTGAAATGTCCACATCCGAAGAAGCCGCGATATGCCGACAGGGGACTTGGGTGGGCACACTGGAGGATGTGGTGGCGGGAGGCGTCTATCAGTTTGGCCTTGCGCCCGGCCGGTGCTCCCCAAAGCAGGAAGACGAGCCCTTCCCTCTCCCTCGACAAGGTGCTGATGACGGCATCGGTGAAGGTTTCCCATCCCTTGCCCGAATGGCTGAATGCCTGATGTGCCCGCACGCTGAGGCAGGTGTTGAGCAGGAACACTCCCTGCTGTGCCCAACGGGTGAGGTCGCCACTCTGCGGCACAGGCGCTCCCGTCTCTGCCTGTATCTCCTGGAAGATATTCCTGAGCGAAGGCGGAAAGGCAATGCCGTCCTGGACGGAGAAACAAAGCCCGTGTGCCTGTCCGTCGCCATGATAGGGGTCTTGCCCCAGGATGACCACCTTCACCTCGTGAAAAGGTGTCTGGTCAAAGGCATTGAAGATGAGCCGTGCAGGCGGAAAGCATTGCACGGTGCTGTACTCCTGGCGCACAAAGTCGGTCAGCAGGCGGAAGTATGGCTTTTGAAACTCGGAGGAGAGCTGGGCCTTCCAACTCTCCTCCATGCGGATGTCTTTCATAATCGGAAAACGGAAAACGGAAATCGGAAAACTATTAGCACGCAGTTTTCCGTTTTCCGTTTTCACCTTTCAGTTTACTTTATCAGGCACTTGCCGGTCATCTCCTCGGGTTGCTCGAGGCCCATGATGTGGAGGATGCTGGGAGCCACGTCGGCCAGCACGCCGTTCTCCACCTTGGCGTCCTTGTTGGCGGTAACGTAGATGAAGGGCACGGGGTTCAGAGAGTGAGCGGTGTTGACGCTGCCGTCGGGGTTCTGTGCATTATCGGCATTACCGTGGTCGGCAATGATGATTACCTCGTAGTCGGTAGCCTTGGCTGCCTCTACCACCTCGCTGACACACTGGTCAACGGCCTTCACGGCCTTCTCGATGGCCTCGTAGATGCCGGTGTGGCCCACCATGTCGCCGTTGGCGAAGTTCACCACGATGAAGTCGTACTTGTCCTCCTTGATAGCCTCTACCAGCTTGTCCTTAACCTCGAAGGCGCTCATCTCGGGCTTCAGGTCGTAGGTCTGTACCTTGGGACTTGCCACCAGGATACGCTCCTCGCCCTCGTAGGGAGTTTCACGGCCGCCGTTGAAGAAGAAGGTAACGTGAGCATACTTCTCTGTCTCGGCGGTGTGCAGCTGCTTCAGACCCTTGCTGGCAATGTACTCGCCCAGGGTGTTGGTAACGTTCTCCTTGGGGAAGAGGATGTGCACGCCCTGGAAAGAAGCGTCGTAGGGAGTCATGCAATAGAACTGAAGGCCGGGAATGGTGGTCATGCCCTGGTCTTCCATGTCCTGCTGGGTGAGCACGATGGTCAGTTCCTTGGCACGGTCGTTGCGGTAGTTGAAGAAGATAACCACGTCGCCCTCCTTGATGGTGCCGTCCACGGTGCTGTTGTGTATGGGCTTAACGAACTCGTCGGTAACACCGTCGTCGTAGCTCTCCTGCATGGCGGCAACCATGTCTGAAGCCTGCTTGCCCTCGCCAGCGACGATGAGGTCGTAGGCAACTTTGACACGCTCCCAACGCTTGTCGCGGTCCATAGCATAGAAACGTCCAACGATGCTGGCAATGTCGGCATTGCCTGTCTCGGCACACTTGGCAGAGAGCTGCTCGATGAAGCCCTTGCCGCTCTGGGGGTCGGTATCGCGACCGTCCATGAAGCAATGTACATAGGTGTGGCCGATGCCATACTCCTTGCCAATCTCCACCAGCTTGAACAGGTGGTCGAGGCTTGAGTGAACGCCACCGTTGGAGGTGAGGCCCATGAGGTGAACGCTCTTGCCGTTCTTAACTGCATATTCGTATGCGCTGACGATTTCCTTGTTCTTCAGGATAGAACCGTCGGCACATGCACGGTTGATCTTCACCAGGTCCTGATATACGATACGACCTGCACCGATGTTGAGGTGACCCACCTCGGAGTTGCCCATCTGGCCGTCGGGCAAACCAACGTTCTCGCCGCTTGCCAGCAGCTGGCTGCAGGGATACTCCTTCCAAAGGCTGTCCATATAAGGTGTGGGGGTGTTGAAAATAACGTCACCCTTACCCTGGTTACCTACTCCCCAACCATCGAGGATCATCAAAAGTGCTTTCTTTGCCATAATCTTCTCTTTTTTTATCTTGTTTGTTGTTTATCCATAATTAAGCGCATGCGCCCGTCATGTGCGCACACATCGCTTTGCGTAGCAAAGTTAATGATTTTATTTTAATTTCTTTGTGCCAATGCTCAGTTTTTCGTACATATATGGCATGGTTGACATCTCAGCATGGCACAAGCACACTTTTCTTCCCATATTCTTGCACGCAATGCTTGGCATATGGAAAAATATTCGTACTTTTGCCGTGGTAAAACACTTTGCACCGAGAAGCGTGAAACACATACTGAGGTTTCTCTTTACCATTGTAATGGCAATTGCTTTTATCAATGGTGCAAGCGGTTCTGATTCCATCCGCCAGGAGAGTCAGGACTTTGAGGAATGCATAGATATGGCATACCTCTCGGTGGACACCACGGACTTTGCGCCCGAACTTTATGGCTTGAGGCAGACACCCGCCTCGAACAACGGGATACGCTCGCAAAGACCAGGCAAGAAGAAAAGCAGCACACACAGTTACCGCACATTTTTCATTGCAGGCGATGGTTTCCATACGCCCCGAGTGCGATATTTCGTTCATAATTCCAATACCACCCTACCGCCCCCTGTCGGCTGGCCATCGGACATGCTGATACGGTTGGGCAGGCTCATCATTTAGCGGATTTTGTATTAGAGGCATGGAACGTTGACTTGCGAATAACGTTGAACGATTAACGTTTAAGGTTTAACGTTTAAGGTTTAACGTTTAAGGTTGACTTGCGAAGGCTGATGGGCGCAGGCCTAACTCCATTCATTCTGAACCCAAAGGCAGTAGGGACGCAGCGTGCTGCGTCCGCAAACAACAAACAACAGGCTGCTTACCATACTGACCATTTGGCGGACGCTGCACGCAGCGTCCCTACCTGCGAACCTTCATCACACCACCACACCATCATATAATATTCACAACCAAACACATAACAATTATGGGAATTCTACAAATCTTTACCCTTCTGGGAGCATTGGGCATGTTCCTCTACGGCATGAACCTGATGAGTTCGGGCTTGCAGAAAGCCTCGGGCGACAAACTGAGAGGTTTTCTTTCCGCCATGACCTCCAACCCCTTCAAGGGCGTGCTCACTGGCCTTGGCATCACGTCCGTTATACAATCTTCATCGGCCACCACGGTAATGGTGGTTAGTTTCGTAAATGCCGGACTTCTGACCCTCTACCAGGCAATCGGCGTAATCATGGGTGCCAACATCGGCACCACCGTTACGGCATGGCTCGTATCGTGGCTCGGTTTCAAGGCCGACATCTCCATCCTGGCCGTACCCCTGATGCTCCTGGGCTTCCTATTCTCCAACTCGAAGAAGAACCAGCGACAGAACATTGGCGAACTCATCGTGGGCTTCTGCCTGCTGTTCCTGGGCCTCTCTTTCATGAAGGAATCGGTGCCCGACCTCAACGAGACACCCGAGGTGCTGGATTTCGTCAAGACATGGTCAAGCCACGGCTTTGGTTCCGTGCTCCTGTTCCTCGTCTTCGGTACCGTACTTACCCTGGTGCTTCAGTCATCCTCTGCCACCATGGCCATCACCCTCATCATGCTCAGCATGGGATGGATACCCTTCGAGATGGCATGTGCCATGGTGCTGGGCGAGAACATAGGTACCACCATCACCGCCAACATAGCCGCATCGGTGGGTAACACCCAGGCAAAGCGTGCCGCCATGTCGCACACTATATTTAATGTGTTCGGCGTACTTTGGGCACTGGCTCTCTACAAGCCTTTCCTTGGTTTGGTAGGCACCGTTACCGCCACCGTATTCGGTTTGCCCGACCCCTCTGCCGAGGGCTTTGCCGTTAGCGGACCTAACACCGCCGAGGGCGTGGCAGCACTCTATGGACTTTCCATGCTTCACACCATGTTCAACACCATCAACACCTTCATCCTGGTATGGTTCATCAAGTATATTGAGAAGGCCGTTGTCCTCATCATCAAGGCGCCCAAGGATCAGGAAGCCGAGGTGTTCCGCCTGAAGTACATCTCTGCAGGTCCCCTGGCAACACCCGAACTCTGCATGGAGCAGGCCTTCAACGAAATCATACACTTTGCACAGATCTCCAGGAAGGGCCTCGGCTATGCCCGTGCAGCCATAGGAGAGACGAAGGAAGAGAAGTTCAACGAGTACAGCAACAAACTCGTCAAGTACGAGGAAATCTCCGACCGCATAGAGTACGAGATAGCCACCTTCCTGAACGGTGTCTCTGCCGCCGACATCAGCGAGGACACCTCCAAGCAGATAAAGGCAATGTACAAGATTATCAAGGAACTGGAATCGCTG
>JAGBYI010000081.1 GCA_017628845.1 Bacteroidaceae bacterium | reverse complement strand
GTGATTATTGGCATCATCACCTATATCTGGGTGGTAGTACCCATGAAGGGCTATTCGGCCATAGCAGGCAGTGTGGCGCTATGCATTATGATGCTTCCGCTTATCATCCGTTCAACAGAAGAGACCTTGAAAATTCTCCCCTCATCGCTCAGGGAGGCAGGCTTGGCACTGGGAGGCAACAATGCGCGTGTCATGATGAAGGTGCAGTTGCCTGCCGCCTTCGGAGGCATCTTCACCGGTGTGCTGCTTGCCATCTCCAGAGTTATCGGCGAAACGGCACCCCTGATGTTCACCGCCCTTGGCTGCTCGCTTGTGCGCTTCTCTGTCGACAAACCCATTTCGGCAGTGCCTCTGCTCATTTGGGAATTCTTCAACGACCCCAACCTTCAGGAGTTGATATGGGGTGCATCGCTCTTCCTGCTCTTATTCGTACTTACATTGAATCTAACAGCCAAATACCTTGCAAAGAAATGGAACCAGTAAAACCTATACTTGAATTCAAGAAGACTTGCGTGTCATACACCAAGCAGACAATGGCGGTAAAGTATGTATCGGCCGCTATCGAAAGAAACACCATCACCGCCATCATGGGGCCTTCGGGGTGCGGAAAGTCAACCCTGTTGCGTGCTGTAAACCTTATGCACAACCTTTATGCCAACATACGTGTCGATGGGGAAATACTGCTGAACGGGGAAAACATCCTCTCCATGGAACCCATAGACGTGCGTCGCAGGGTGGGCATGGTCTTCCAGCGCCCTGCTCCCTTTCCCACAATGAGCATCTACGACAATGTCCTCTCGGGGTATGCGCTCAACGGCATCCGTCTGTCCAAGGCAGAAAAGGATGCCACGGTGGAGCGGTGCCTGAAAAGCGTGGCCCTGTGGGACGAGGTGAAGGATGTGCTGAACAAGAAAGGCACCTTCCTGTCGGGTGGTCAGCAACAGCGTCTGTGCATTGCCCGTGCCTTGGCAATGAAGCCCGATGTACTGCTGATGGACGAGCCTACATCGGCTCTTGACCCTATAGCCACCAAGCACATCGAGGAACTGCTCCTGGAACTTCAGAAAGAGGTGACCATACTTATCGTTACCCACAACATGGGGCAGGCCAAGCGCATCTCGTCAAAATCCATGTTCATGTACCTTGGCGAACTGGTAGAATACGGCGATACCGCCACAATGTTCTCCACCCCTGTGGACGAGCGCACCAAGGCTTATCTCACAGGAAAGATGGGATGAATAACCCCAATCGGCAAAAAAACGGACTGAGGACTGAGGAACTGAGGAACATCCCCCTCATCGGAGGTGCATACAATAAATAAAGATGGCATCACATTGCGTGGTGCCATCTTGTTTTTGCATTAGCAAGCAGTCAACGCTCACCGCTCACCGTTAATCGTTAATCGTTAATCGTTAAACTTTCACCGCTCACCGCTCACCGTTAAACGTTAGTCTCCAAGGTACTTTATGATAACGGCCATCTGCCCAGGCGGGAAATACCGCCTGCGCTCATCGTAGCCCAAGCGCTTTAGTTCTTCCAGAAGTTCTGGCGTATTGTGTATTTCATCACGGAACCTGCGCACAGCAGTAGAGCGAGAGAAATCGGGATAGTAGTGCATGGCAGATGGCAAACACAGCATCCTAATGTCGTTAAACTTTCTAAGCAAAAAATGCCCCATTCCGGGGCAAATTTTAGGGGTGTTTGAAAATGAGGGAGATAGGGTCAGGGAACTTAATTCTTGTGCTCCCTTTGCAAAAGATCCAACGCTATACGCTTCTCTTCCTTGCTTAGGGGGGCAATCATATGTCTAACCTTCTCTGCCACATCACTTGCATTTGGATTGCAATTCATATTAGCAAGCAATGCCTTGCCGCTGTCCGTAAGAAAGTACCTTTGGTTAGGACTGGTTGGTTTGTCTGGGAAGGTCATGCCTACAAGTTGCGCTTCTATCAGAGGAGTTATGTATTTAGTTCTGAACTTCGTTGTGTTGGCCCAATGATACAAGTCCTTGAGTTCGGTCATAGTCCTTTGATTCTGAAGGGCCATGAATAATTTCACAACTTCTTCCCATCTTAGTCCCATCTTAGTCCCAACTTGCTCCCAACTTAATCCCGCCTTGGTTCCTGTCTGACATTGTTCGTCTTGCCTGCCCCTTGTTTCGTATGCCATTGAGTATATCGTGGTCATAAACTGGCTGGTTGTTGAACGGAATACGGGTTTGAGTTCTTCTTTGTAACCTTCCAGAAACTTTGTTTCATTGCAGATACGCTTCAATCCGCTACCCCGCTTCTCCATATAGCCAAGTTGAGCCATTACATCAGCAAGAACAGGATTTCTTCTGTCTGACGAAATCTCTTCTATGGAGAGGTCTTGTACCGTCTGCCCGCTATACATGCCACCAGGAGAGGTAATGGATAATCTGTCATCATATATATCCAAATGTACCTCGCTGCCCATTACCGTATAGTCACGATGGATGAAGTGATTCACTAACGCCTCAAGCACCGCTCTTTCTGCGTATTCTGGTTTGTTTTTTCTTCTGTCTGGCAGTTTCTCCCAACCCTTACGTGTGTTTGCCCTCACAAAGTTCATCGCTTCACGGAGCAAGAGAAGTATATTCCCCTTAAATTCAGAATCATTTATAGCATCGTTTTTTTGCTTACCGTCCCATCGCGTACAATACAGACGTGATTGCCACACAGGAGTGTCATCGGCAAACAATGCACCAGCATTGGTCAGATTCCCTGCACTTGTTACCAACCCAAACGATAATAGGTATTTCTTGTCCCATTCCTGTTGGGTGCGCTCCTTGAAAGCGTTTGCCAATATTATAAAGGAATAGTCCTCGGATTTATAGTCGGTATGCAGGGAGTCGAAAGTCTTGTTTGTGCCTTTCAGCACCAAGCGTACCATTTGCTCTGCCGTTGCAGGAATGCTCTCGTCGCCTACACGGACGAATGCCACCCTTTGGCCATCTCCAACATAGTAGTATGGAGTATAATGACCTGCGTATACTTTCAGCTGTAATACGTGTAATCCATCTATTACCTGTGGGAGCATTTCAACCTCGGGCAGAGGGTCCATATAGTCCCGAATCTTACTGCTGATCGTTTCGCAAACACGTTGCACATCGTCAAGTCCTTTGACGATGCCGTCATTGTCAATGCCGAAGAAAAGGGAACCACCCAAGCCATTGGCAAAGGCGCTTACGCTCTTCAACCAACTCTTGGATTTCTTCTCCTCCAGCATGACTTTGAAATCGTATGCGGTACATTCCGCTATCAGGCAATTCAAATCCATTTCGGCTGCTAAACTTATGATATATAGTGCAAAGATACCTTCTTTGGATGAGATGGGCAAGAAAACCGCCACTAAAATATAGCATCTTCGATTGTTTTAGCTCCAAACTTTCCAAGCAAAAAAATGCCCCATTCCGGGGCAAATTTCAGGGGCGTTTGAAAATGAGGGAGATAGGTTTCGGAGGGGTCAGTAGCGGATGATTTCGACGTGGGGGCAATACTTGAAAGCATCGTTGTCCACATGGCAGCCCTTTGGGATACGTACTTCGGTGAGGTTGGAGCAGTAAGAGAAATCCCAGTCCCCAATCTTCGTCACCGATGGTGGGATGGAGATGCTCGTGAGACTGGAGCAATCTTTGAAAGCATATTTCCCAATCTCCGTCACCGATGAGGAGATGGTGATGTTCGTAAGACTCTTGCAACCAAAGAAAGCCCAGCCCCCTATCTCCGTCACCGATGGGGGGATTGTGGTATTCTTACACCCACTTATCAGCGTATTGCTCTCCGTATGGATTATGGCATTGCAATCCTCTCTAGAGTCATAGACCTTGTTGTCCTTGGAAACGGTGATGCTCGTGAGGCTGGAGCAACCAGAGAAAGCACAGTACCCGATCTCTGTCACCGATGGGGGGATGGCGATGCTCGTAAGGCTGGAACAAGCAAAGAAAGCAGCAAAACCGATCTCCGTCACCGATTCTGGGATGGTGATGCCCGTGAGGCTGGAACAACCACTGAAAGCCCACTCCTCAATCTCCGTCACCGATTCTGGGATGGTGATGCTCGTGAGGCTGGAGCAACCACGGAAAGCATAGCCCCCAATCTTCGTCACCGATTCTGGGATGGCGATGCTCGTGAGGCTGGAGCAACCACTGAAAGCACAGCCCCCAATCTTCGTCACCGATTCTGGGATAGTGATGCTCGTGAGGCTGGAGCAACCTGAGAAAGTACTGTGCCCAATCTCCGTCACCCACCGAGGCAGGGTTATACTTTTTAGATTCTTGCAACCACAGAAAGCACCATTTCCAATCTCTTCCACCCATTCGGGAAGAGTGATGTCCGTGAGGTTCTCGCAACCATGGAAAGCCTCTTTCCCAATCTTCTTTATCCACTGGGGTAATTCCACGCTTGTTAGTTCTTTGCAAACCACGAACGCCCCCGCCTTTATCTCTGTCTCCCACTCGGGTATGATGGCCTTGCCGTTCTGGATGTCGTAGCCGTATTCTTTGTATTTTGCCATGATAGTGTTTTCGGGTGGTTTATTCAGGGCAAAGATACGAATAAACGAGTGAAATAATATCAAGCCTGCTTGAATATTTTTTGCAACGAGTGAAAGTATCTTCGAGTTTATCTCAAAGTTACAAAATATATTTGAAAACACAAGCAGATGGCAAATACAGCATCATAATGTCGTTAAACTTTCCAAGCAAAAAAAATGCCCCATTCCGGGGCAAATTTCAGTGGCGTTTGATAATGAGGGAGATAGGTTTCGGAGGGATCAGTAGCGGATGATCTGGACCTTGGGGGATTTCCAGAAGGCAAATTCATCTACATTGCAGTCCTTAGGGATGCGCACTTCGGTGAGGCTGGAGCAACCATCGAAAGCACCTTTCCTAATCTTCGTCACCGATGGGGGTATTAAGATGCTCGTGAGGCTGGAGCAATGCCAGAAAGCATTGTTCCCAATCTCCCTCACCGATGGGGGGATGGAGATGCTCGTGAGGCTGGAGCAGTCAGAGAAAGCGCTGCTTCCAATCTCCGTCACCGATGGGGAGATGGAGATGCTCGTGAGGCTGGAGCAGCCATCGAAAGCATAGCCCCCAATCTTCGTCACCGATGGGGGGATGGAGATGCTCGTGAGGCTGGAGCAACCATTGAAAGCATACCGCCCAATCTCCGTCACCGATTCTGGGATAGTGATGCTCGTGAGGCTGGAGCAACCAGAGAAAGCACTGCTTCCAATCTCCGTCACCGATGGTGGTATGGAGATGCTCTTGAGGCTGGAGCAATACCAGAAAGCACTGCTTCCAATCTCCGTCACCGATGGTGGTATGGCGATGCTCGTGAGGCTGAAGCACCATGAGAAAGCTCCATCCCCAATCTTCGTCACCCACCGAGGAAGGGGTATGCTTTTAAGGTTCTCGCAACGAAGAAAAGCACTTTCCCCAATCTCTTCCACCCATTCGGGCAGAGTGATTTCCGTGAGGTTCTCACAACCCAAGAAAGCCTCTTTCCCAATCTTCTTTATCCACTGAGGTAATTCTACGCTCGTGAGTTCTTTGCAACCTTTGAATGCCTCCTCCTTTATCTCCGTCTCCCCCTCGGGTATGATGGCCTTGCCATCCTGGATGTCGTAGCCGTATTTTTTGTATTTTGCCATAGTAGTGGTTCTTAGGTGCTTGTATTATTTCTGCTTGCTTTTTTTTGTGTATGTTCATGTCAATTTGGAAACCGCGATTTCCAAATCTCTAAATCGAGGCATGACGGTGTAGAACTTTCGGAAAGCCCTTAGATACCGTGGGCACTGCAGGCCTTCTGTCGCCCTTCTTCTACAATGGCGCAGACCTCACCCACGAAGGCACTATGCATCTCTGTTGTTGGGACAGTATTCTTTTCGCTCATCTTTGGTCTATTTCTTTACCTCGCAAAGATACGAATAAATGAGTGAAATAATATCAAACTTGCTTGAATATTTTTTTGCAACGAGTGAAAGTATCTTCGAGTTGACATGCAAAGATACAAAATCCACTCCTCCCACGCAAGCATTCCGCTGCATTTATTTTCCATCCCTCTTCGTTCAACATTAAACGTTAAACGTTCAACATTAAAAATCCCGTCAAAAAGTCAACGAAAGCTGGGCAGGAAGTCAACCTGTTCAGTATGGATTTGGGCGATGGGCAGGTGGCTAAAGATAGTACCAGATAGTGTATAATGCTTAATTTCAACATCTTAAATATAACATGGGGCTTATAGTTTCCTCATTCCTCATTCCTCAGTCCATTGTTTACGCTACGTTTGGATTGAGAAAATAAGTTTATAATATCTATATATATATCTAGATATATTATAATGTCTAAATAGCAGTTTGTCGTTTTCGGACTGAGGAATGAGGAACTGAGGAACACCTTTCAAACTGTGTAATGATTTTTCATTAAACATAGTTAATAAACAGAGGTGCGCACCACCAAACGTTTAACGTTTAACGTTTAACGCCTCATACCTGCTTGTTCAACCACGCTTAATCACTGATATTCAGCGCATTTATGCGCTCCTTGCAAGCAAGAGAGAACGTACAAGTACCCATACCGTTTACGTTGCCACATCGCCAGTGAGATGCTGATATATTGTCATGCGCCTGGCTATTCATGTTCACGGCTGATTTCATGCGAGGACCGAACCTTGACGATACGAGGATTTCCCCGCCCAGCACCGGGTACGGAGGGATGTAAAGTTTTTTTTTAGAGAACGGACCCCCGCAAGGGGACGGAGAGCAGACCACAGATGACACAGATTTGACGGGATTATCACAGATTTAGTTATAAATGCGCCCTCAGTGTACCTTATCTTGCCCTAACTCGCTCTATCTTGCAAAGCACCAAATTTGTGCAGTATCTTTGCAAACAGAAAAAGACCCACCCCATCAGCAGACCCCTCCCCATCCCTCCCGCAAGGGGAGGGAGTAGTATCAACCGCCATCTGTGAAAATCCTGTCGCATCAGTGTTATCTGTGTTCAATTCACCTGCTCACCTCTAATCTCTAATCTATTAACCCTTTAACAAAATCCTCATTCCCCTCTTGTTACACAGGCATCGCGCGAGCCTCGTCCCCTCCATACAGGGAGGGAGAGCAGTACAACCGACAACGTGGCCACATCGGCAGTACATTATACGAACGTAAATCGGAAACTATCCACCCCCTCCCCCCTGCGGGGTACTCGCCCCTGTCTCAGGGGGAGAGTCAGTTACAACCGACTCGTGGCCACATCGGCAGTACATTATACTCCCGCCCATACAGGGGAGGGGTCCGTAAGGGTCTTGGGGTGTCCTCGGTGTCCTCAGTGTCCTCAGTCCTCATTCCTCATTCCTCAGTCCTCAGTTTGTTTTTGCCCTTACCACACCATTATCCCAACCACGCCGCATACGATGCCGATGGCGGTGCCGGAAAGGACCTGGCCAAGGGTGTTGCCCTTCAGGAGCATGCGGCTGCTCATGACGGCTCCGGAGAGGAGGATGGCAATAGAGAGCCACCACGTGGGGTTGAAGGCAAAGATGTGGCTGTATGCCAGGAGGGCGCCTATGATTACTCCGGTGCCGGCCGAGTGCATGCTCACCTTGTACCACATGTTGGCTATCACGCATGCGCACTGCACAAGCAGGCTTACCACCAGTATGGCTCCCATGAAGGAGGGCAGATAGAGTTTGTGGCACACGTACATGCAACTGAGGTACGAGATGATGTTTATGAGGTAGACAATGTAGCGGCGGTTCTGCTGATGAAGGTCGTGCCTGCTCCATCCGTTGGTCTTGCGGATGAGGAAGGTCATCACATAGGGTATGGCCACGCTGAACACGTACACGGCAAGCAGTACCCAGAGTTTGAACTCCCACGGCAGCATGCTCAGGTAGGTGAGGGTGAACAGGATGCTGAAGCCCACCAGCGGATAGAACGCTGGTTGGAACACCACGGCGAGCACTTGGGCAAGGATTCTGGTCAGTTTCATTCTCGTCTCATTCTGCTTGTGGGTATGCCCAGATGTTCGCGGTACTTGGCCACGGTGCGTCGTGCCACATCGAAGCCCTGCTGCTGGAGCATCAGGGCAAGTTCGTCGTCCTTCAGCGGTGCGTCCTTGTCCTCCTGGGCAATGATTTCCCTGAGTGCCTGGTGTATTTTCCTGATGGAAACGTCCTCGTCCTCGGCGGTCCTGGCTTGGGTGGTGAAGAACCAGCGCAGGGGATAGGTGCCGTAGGGTGTCTCCACGTACTTGCTGTTGCACACGCGCGACACGGTGCTGAGGTCCTGTTCCGTTATCTTGGCGATGTCCTCTAGGCGCATGGGGCGGAGCAGGGTCTCGTCGCCCGTGAGCAGGTATTTGCGCTGGAGTTTTATTATCGCCTGCATGGTGCGCAGGATGGTGTGGCGGCGCTGGATGATGGCACCGATGAAGAGTTTGCCACGGTTCACATAGTCGCGCACATAATCCACGTCTATCATCTCCATGGCATCGTCGCTGACGGAGAGCGTGGGCATGTCGCCGTCGTTCAGGGTCAGTTCTATGCCTCCCTCCTGATCTATGCCAACGATGACATCCGGTGTGATGTGCGTTTCCGAGGAAGTTGCCCTTTCGCCCATGGAACTGCCCGGGCGCGGGTTCAGCCGCCTTATCTCGTGACGCAGGAGCCCCACCTGCTGGTCGGAGAGTTTGTACCTCTGCTGTATCAGGTCCCAGCGGTTGTGGCTTATCTCCTCCCAGTTGCGTTCCAGCACCTTCAGCAGCAAGGGGGTATGCCCGGGAATGCTGCGGTAGCCACGGCGCTTGCACTGTATGATTAGGCATTCCTGCAGGTTGCGTGCCCCCACGCCGGGAGGGTCAAAGCGCCACAGGGTTTGCAGGATGCGCTCCACCTCCTCGGGAGTGGTGTCCAGGTAGTGGTAGATGCTAAGTTCGTCGGCTATCTGGAAGAGAGGCTTGGCAAGCAAGCCATCGTCGCCCAGATTGCCTATGAGGTATTCCAGTATCTGGCGGTCGTGCCCGGAGAGGCCGCAACCTGCCACCTGCTCCATCATCTGGTCGTAGAAGGACTGTGTGTCTGCACTGTCCATGCTCTCTGCCTCGGCGCCCGAGGGCTGGTGCAGGAGGTAGTCGGGGATGTCGTCCTCGGTGGAGTAGTCCTGGCGGGCATCGTAATCGGAGGCGCCTCCAGCACCACTTTCATCCTGGATATAGCCGTCTCCGCCATCGCTGTTGCTGGCCTCCAGATAGGGGTTCTCGGCAAGTTCTGCCTCCACACGCTCGCGCAATCCCTCCAGGGGGAGTTCCACCAACTTGGACGCCAGCACCTGCATGGCCGTCTGTAGTTGTATCTGTTCCTGCGTGAGTTTCTGTTGTTGAATTAGGGATTGAGGCATATTGAAAGTTTAACGGTGAGCGGTGAACGGTGAGCGTGGAGCGGTGAGGGTTTAACGTTTAACGGTGAGCGGATGTAGGGCGAACGGGGTCCTTGGAAGATTGACTGGATGTCAATCTGTGCCTCGTGAGGGTCGCAATCCCCATTGCGACGTTGGGGAACTGCGTGCAGCGTCCGCCTTGTTTCCGTTTGGTGGGAGATTTATCCACCCCCTCCGTCGCTTCGCTCCTCGTCCCGCCTGTCTCAGGGGGACAGTCGGCTGCGCGGTGAGAGGTGAGAGGTGAGCGAGTGAGGGTGAGAGGTTATGCTGTTAGTTATCTGTTCTTGAAACCAGTTTGTAGTCGAGTTGCTTTTTGTAGAGGTCGGCACGGGCTACCTGTACCTGCACCTGGTCGCCCAGGTTGTATGAGCGGTTGCGGCGACGGCCACGCAGGCAGAAGTTCTTCTCGTCGAACTCGTAGTAGTCATCGTCCAGGTCGCGCAGAGGCACGAAACCCTCGCACTTGTTCTCGTTCACCTCCACGTAGAGACCAAACTCCGTAACACCGGAGATGGTGCCCTCGAAGGTCTCGCCCAAGTGCTCCTTCATGTACTCCACCTGCTTGTACTTGATGCTGGCACGTTCTGCCTGGGCAGCCGTCTGCTCGGCATCGGAGCACTGCTCGCAGAGTTCCTCGTACTTCACAGGACTTACGCTGCGTCCGCCCGTGGCATACTTGGTAAGCAGGCGGTGCACCAAGAGGTCGGGATAACGGCGTATGGGCGAGGTGAAGTGGGTATAGTGCTGGAAGGCAAGGCCATAGTGGCCGATGTTGTGCACGCTGTATCGCGCCTTCATCATGGCACGCAGGGTAACCATCTCTATGACGTTCTGCTCTGCCTTGCCATGCACGTCGGCAAGCATCTTGTTCAGGTTCTTGGATATTTCTCCCTTGGTGCCCTGGGTCTTCAGGCGGTAGCCGAACTTGCTAACGAAGTCGCCCAGTTTCATCAGTTTTGTGGGATCGGGCACGTCGTGTATGCGGTAGGGAATCACCTTGGCCTTGTGGTTCTTGGGCACCTTGCCAATGCTCTCCGCCACGGTACGGTTGGCAAGGAGCATGAACTCCTCGATGAGTTTGTTGGCATCCTTTGCCACCTTGAAGTACACGCTGGTGGGCTTGCCCTTCTCGTCGATGTTGAAGCGCACCTCGCAACGGTCGAAATCCACGGCACCGCTCTGGAAACGGCGTCGGCGCAGTTCCTTGGCCATGCGGTTGAGCACGAGCAGCAGTTTGCGCTCGTCGGTACCAGGAGCAAAGGTGGTGGTGGGAACGTGGTCCTCTATGGGCACGAGCACATCGCCGGGAGCATTGTAATCCTGCTCGCTTGCCTCGTGCTCCTCCTCCAGAATCTGCTGTACCTGTCCGTAACTGAAGCGGCGGTTGCTGCGTGTTACCGTATGCAGGATTTCGTAATCCTTCACCTCGGCCTTATCGTTCATCTTGAAAAGGACGCTGAAGGTGAGTTTGTCCTCGTCGGGGCGCAGGGAGCAAAGGTTGTTGCACAGGCTTTCGGGAAGCATGGGAATGGTACGGTCAACCAGGTAGACGCTGGTGCCACGCTTCAG
>JAGBYI010000080.1 GCA_017628845.1 Bacteroidaceae bacterium | reverse complement strand
TTGTGCTTGGATAAAATCGGAAACCTGCTTGCAAAGTAGGGACGCTGCGTGCAGCGTCCGTCCAATAGTTCAATTCCCGTTCGGCAATCCGGCCATCCTGCGGACGCTGCACGCAGCGTCCCTACAACAAAAAGGTGCATCGTCCGTCCAATAGTTCAATTCCCGTTCGGCAATCCGGCCATCCTGCGGACGCTGCACGCAGCGTCCCTACAAAAAAGGTGTTGTGCTTGCCAACTGTTCATCGTCTGCCCAACACTCCTCTGCCTGACATTCGGAATACTCTGATGGTGTTGATTATGACCTTCCTTTCCTGTGCAAATCAGTCCAATCCGCGTCATCTGTGGGCTATTAGTTGCCAAATTACGCCTTATTATATAAAATAATCACTCAAATGCTTGTCTGTTTCGTAGAAAAGTCATACCTTTGCATCGCAATTCTACGGAAGGCATGGGCGATTAGCGCAGCTGGTTCAGAGCATCTGCCTTACAAGCAGAGGGTCGGCGGTTCGAATCCGTCATCGCCCACAAAAGTGATGGAAAGAAACTGACGATGACTTTTAAGAGTAATCTCAGTTTCTTTTCCGTTTATAAGGTACCCCCTTAAAGGGTAGGTTCTATAAATTAGCTTTGAGTTATATGATGTCTATTGCGCAGCAGATTTTTAATTTGAACGAACGAGCATAGTGGTCTATGAGAGTGAGTAAAAATGGAAAAGATGCAAGTAAGAGACATTAGAGAACCGAAGCAATTGGAATTCTACCGGATAAAAGGATAAACTAATTTATAGAAACTACCTATAGACAATGGAGTTAAGTCTTTTATCAGCAATCAGTCCTATTGATGGACGTTACCGTGGCAAGACCGAGCCTCTGGCCGGTTATTTTTCTGAGTACGCGCTCATTAAGTACCGTGTACGAGTAGAGATTGAGTATTTCATCGCTCTGTGCGAACTGCCTTTGCCTCAGTTGGAGGGTTTCCCCGCATCGGCAGAGACCTTGCGCGACATTTACCGCAACTTCACCGAGGCTGATGCCCAGCGCGTGAAGGACATAGAGAGCGTTACCAACCACGACGTAAAGGCCGTGGAGTATTTCATCAAGGAACAGTTCGACAAGATTGGCGGTCTGGATGCCTACAAGGAGTTCATTCACTTCGGTCTTACCAGTCAGGATATCAACAATACCAGTGTGCCCCTCAGTATCAAGGAGGCTCTGGAGGAGGTTTACTATCCCCAGATAGAGCAGTTGATAGCGCAGTTGCGCACCTATGCCGAGGAGTGGAAGGACATCCCCATGCTTGCCAAGACTCACGGCCAGCCTGCATCTCCCACCCGTATGGGCAAGGAGGTGATGGTGTTTGTTTACCGTCTGGAGCGCCAGTTGGCAGCACTGAAGGCACAGCCCATGACAGCTAAGTTTGGCGGTGCCACCGGCAATTACAATGCTCACAATGTGGCATACCCCCAGTATGACTGGCGTGCTTTTGGCAACCGTTTCGTTAGCGAGAAACTTGGTTTGGAGCGTGAGGAATGGACCACACAGATTTCCAACTACGACTGCTTGGCAGGCGTGTTCGATGCCATGAAGCGCATCAATACCATCATCATCGACCTGGACCGCGACTTCTGGCAGTATGTCTCCATGGAGTATTTCCGTCAGAAGGTGAAGGCTGGCGAGGTAGGTTCCAGCGCTATGCCCCACAAGGTGAATCCCATCGACTTCGAGAATTCCGAAGGCAACCTTGGTGTGGCAAATGCCATCCTGTCTCACTTGGCACAGAAGTTGCCCATCAGCCGCTTGCAGCGCGACCTTACCGACTCTACCGTTCTGCGCAACGTAGGTGTGCCCATGGGTCACATGCTCA